>JAUZPC010000440.1 GCA_030706105.1 Bacteroidota bacterium
ACTGACGTTAACAATTGAATTATAATCTCCCATTCCATTGGAAACTTTATCCGGATTGCCGGAATCAACAATTTCTTTGCCGTCAATAAAGTACTTATATTCATAACGGCCGGGTTCTATTTCAATCTCTGTCTCATATACTCCGGTTTTGGGGTTCTTAACCATTGGAAGATTTTCTCTGTTCCAACTGTTAAAGCTCCCGAACAGGTTTACTTTGTTGGGGCTGCCTTCAGGTTTGAAAGCAAATTTCTTTAACTGTAGTTTATTAACAAATACGGGGATTACGTAAGATTTTTTTGCCAAAGTGAAATTTAGTAAGGTAAGGCCTTCAAAATTTTTATCTGCTTTTAGTTTTAAATAATGATCTTCAATTTTAGCAGAAACAAATTTATTTTTATTTAACTGCAAATTGTAATCTTTGGAATAAAAGATATCATTTACAAGCACTGAATCTGCCTGCCCTGCAACTAATCTTACGGGTTCAATAATATCGGTAATAGATTGAGCAAAAGCTGAAGATAATAAGAGAAAGCAGAGCAAAAATAAATATTTGGAAAGCTTCATTGTTTGTCCTTTTTTGAAAAAAATACCCCCAAAAATATAAACAATGAGAGAATTAAACAATTTTTACTAACTTGAACTAAAGTTCACGAAATTCTCCCCTTATCTGTAACCTTGATTAAATTACAAATTTGCCCCAAAAACGGAAAGCGCATTTTTACTTTTCAATAATGAACATTAAACTTAGTGTTAAAGTTGTCTATTATATCCATAAATTCAGTTGGCAGGTAACCTTTAATTCCTTTAACCATACTAATGGGGATTGATTTGTAAAAAGCCTGGGCAATTCCGCCCGTAATGCAGGCAATTGTATCGCTGTCTCCGCCAATTGATATTGCAAGCCTTATTGCACTTTCGAAATCTGTTGATTCTAAAAAAGCAATTATGGCTTCCGGCACAGATCCCTGGCAAGTTTCATCAAAGGAATAGGAAGGCCTGATGCCATCAATTACACGGTCTAAATCATATTTAAATTCACTTTCAATAATTTCTCTAATATCTTGCTTGGCGGCATTATTCCTGGCTAAATAAATTGCAACTGCCGTTGCCTGTGCACCTTTAATTCCTTCAGGGTGGTTGTGGGTTACTTCGGCACTTCTCTTTGCTTCTGCAAGTACATCAATCATATTATTAAAAGCAAATCCAACGGGACTTACACGCATTGCAGAACCATTACCAAAACTGTTATAGCAGTTTAAGTCATCACTCATTAACCAATTTAAAAAGCTGCCGCCATAACCGGCATCAGTATATTTGCGGCCATAAGTTTTGTAAGTCTCTGCATAATTCTTACCGTTAAGCAGGCAATCAGCAGTGGCAATTGTCAGTACGGTATCATCAGTGAATTTAGAGTTTTCAGAAAACAACGGGAATGAAGTTGACTTAATATTATCAAATTCATAAACAGACCCGATAACATCACCAATAATTGAACCTAACATATAATCCTCCTTTTATAAAAGAAAAAATACTAAAAATTATACGAAACTAAAAACAAGTGGTTTAAGCTTGTAAAATGTGTATTCAGGTTTGTGGTATTTCCCCTCTCTTTTGCATAATGGTATGCAAAATTATACACAAAACTGAAACAGCTATATTTATAATTTATCCCTGAAGTAATGCCAAAGTCATTTATTGTTAAGTTAAATGGGTTAGGGCTTATATCCGAATGTCTAGTTGAATTATTGTAGCAATAAATTACACCTGAAGTAAAATCAAGGTTATCGCTAAACGAATATTTCATCCCGAGTTTAGTCTTCCAGTTGTTTGCAGTTTCCTCACTGGGATTTCCGAAGAAGAAATCCATATTGATTAAATCATTTTCTTGTATTCTAAAATAATCCCTAAATTCCCCATTTGCAGGCTTAAAGATATTATGCTCATATCCTAATTCTAAGGCACATAGCCATTTGTCAAAATTATACGCAATGCCCGCAGAGGCTGAATAATATTTACTTAATGGTACTAAGTAATTTACAGTGCGCACACTTCCTAAAAAGCCTGCGACTAATTGCCGTGATAAATTATTCTTATACTCTATTCTGTATGAGTTTATGCTTTTTATAAAATACTGCCCAATCCTTTTATGGGAATAATCAAAATAGATGTTGCTGCTGCCATCAACTTTAATACCGGCACCGAACATAATTTCTTGATACTTTAGCCCCTGGAATTCCATTTCTTTGTATGAGTTATAATATCCGGCTCCGATGCTAAAATCATTAAAGACATATCCTGTTATAATTTGGATAGGTCTGCTTTTGGAATAGTCAATACTTTGATAGGACTCTCCCGGGATGGTTAAATTGTATTGTCCTTTTATCTGATAAAATCCTGCTGATATACCGAGCTTAAAAGTATGCTTACCTAACATTATGCCGATAGGTATTTGAGTTACATTATAATCATGCTCATTTTTGTATTGGTTTGCTTCATCTATATCTTTAGTCGGGTTATAACCGGGAGCAAAGAAAACCGTATTACCGTCACTTAATCCGATCTTTGATGCATAAAGGAATGCATCGCTTAATGGATCATCAACCATAAATGATAGCTCACCCATGGAATTTTTTTGCGATGGCAGAGTAAATCTGTTTTCCTGAGCTGAAATAAACGAAGTAAACAGTAATAATGTAAGTAGAATATTTTTCATATTTATGTATCTAAAAATTATAAGAAATAAAGAGGAAATGGTTATTGTTGAATCCTTTGTCTTCGGAAACGGGACCTACTACCAACGGCTCATAAGTATGGTGAACAAAAGTATATTTAAAGTCGAAGTTCTTGAGTTTATAGTCCAATCCGGCTGTTACGCCGGGGGAGTTTGAATAGTCTTTAAC
>JAUZPC010000441.1 GCA_030706105.1 Bacteroidota bacterium
CATTTTTTTTGCTGACGTATAACCGCCGGCATTTATTTTGTAAATATAAACCCCACTGCTTAGTTTGCCTGCATCAAAGTTCACAGAGTACTGACCCGCAGGCTTGTATTCATTTACAAGAGTTTTTACTTCATTGCCAAGCACGTCATATACTTTTATTGTAATCTGACCACTCTTAGGCACTTGATAACTTATTGTAGTACTTGGGTTGAACGGATTAGGATAATTTGCCGATAATAAATAATCAGTTACACCAGACTCTTCATCTGATACATTGTTTATGTTATTACTAATAAACAGTTCGGCCAGTCGTGCCCCAAGTTTAAGAACACTTGCAGAATTAAAATGAATATTATCTCCACAATTAATAAGGTTATCCGTATCAAGCCAGTATGTATTTGCTAAAGAATCGCATATGCTAACTTGCGCCTGCCGGACTCTGTTAAGATATGGTGTTATTTGAAATGACGGCAGTCTTGAAATTATAAACGGTAAATTTGGGATATTAAAATCGTGCCGGACAGAGCTAATAAAATGTTTTAAATTCCCGTAATATGCTGATGAATATGCATTATTTGCGGCATCAGCTTCCCCTTGTATCCAGAAAAATCCTCTAATAACATATTGGATACCCGCACTATCAAGTAAATGAAGGGCATTATGTACCTGTCCTTTCATTACGGAATACGTCTTGTTCCCGGTGGAAGCATTCGGATTCCAATCTACCGCAAGATCACTGCCCCCGTATGCACATTTTATTATGGCAGTATTTACATATTGTGCTTTAAATTTATTGGACATTGAAATTTCCGGGCCAAAGAAAGAATCATTTGCCCCGAGGTATGGATTTTGAATCTGAAAATTCATATTAGCCCATTTATTGCCGGAAGTAGCAAAATAGGGTCCACTATCCGGCGGAACACCGCAATGATAATATAACTTTATGGTAGTATCCACAATTCCTGCCGGCAACTCAGATGCTTTGGTATGAATATTTATTGCATTTGACTGCCCGGCTATAATGAATATGCTTACAGTATCGGCTTTATTATTATTGCCTACTGCAAATGCTGTTAAATATGCAGACAGAACAATAAATAAGATAAATATGTATTTTCCGGGATAAGTCACATTAAATGCCTTTGTGTTAAAGAACTTTTATATACCGCATACCTGTTTTATTATCTTTTATTACGCGTGTATTTATCTCTTTTTCTTCCATCAAAGATATTCTGTTTCTTATAAAATCTTTTTTTATTTTCAGAAGAATTATCTTACCTTCATCAGTATGAGATTTAGTCTGTCCGGAAATAAAATTTCCCATGGAATATGCTATAAATCCCTTATCAAAATTTTTATTAACAGGGGTAAAATAATCAACCGGCTGCAAAACATGCGGATGTCCTCCAATAATAATATCCGCTCCAAATTCTATAGTCTTCTTCACTAATTCTTTTTCGGCTGAATTTGGAAACAAAGTGTATTCTTCGCCATAATGAAAATGAACAATCACTAAATCAGCACCCTTTGCACGAGCTTTAGCAATGTCATTCTTTATTCTTTCCTTATCAATTAAACTGATTAGAAATCCTTTACCTTTAGGTATAGGATTTCCATTTGTCCCGTACGTATAAGGAAGTATTGATATCTTAATACCTTTCACATTAAATATTCTTATAGAATCAGCATCTTTGGGGGATGAATATGTACCTGCATAATTAATATTATTCTTTATAAGCTGCTGAATAGTTCTTAACAACCCGAATTCACCTCTATCCAGCGAGTGGTTATTCGCAGTAGAAAGATAATTAAAGCCTGCGGCTTTTATTGCCTGTAAATATGCATCTGGGGAATTAAACATAGGATAACCGGAGTATCCTTTCTCCTTCCCGCCAAAAACCGTCTCAAGATTCCCTATCGTAAAATCAGAATTTTTAATTATTGGTTTTATTCCTTCAAAGGCAGGGGCAAAGTCAAAACTATCTCTGGAAACCTGGGCAGCTAAATACTGCGTAGAGTGGCACATTATATCCCCGACAACTGAAATAGTTATTTCAGAAACTGAATCTTTCGCATAACAGCTTACTTTAATATTAGGCGAAGCCTTAATTCCATCATAAGTAAAAAAGATACTAAGCCCAACGGCCAAAGCAATAATAACTAAATAATATTTTTTCATATTAATAAAATTTAATAGTCGCAACCACGATTATTATAAGTCCTTTAAAAAGTAAATAAAAAAAAAGCCTCCTGCTATCAGCAAGAGGCATAATAAGCATAAGAAATTAGACTATTTTTTTTCTTCTTTTCTTTGAGTTTTAGTATCCTGGATATCTTTGCGTAAGTCCTGAGCTAATTTTCTGATATCAGAAAGAGATTTACGTAAGCGGGTACCAGCAGCAGCCTGGCCTTTTTCATAAAATTTTTGAAAATCAATTTCCAAATTTTTAACAGCCATTGTTAATTCGTCTAATTTATTCATTTAGTTACCTCCAAATGTATTTAGTTATTATTATTTAGTTTGTTCCAATAAAATTTCGGTTATATCTTTTACGGCAACGGAATCGGATTTTTCAAAATGCTTTACTCCGTCCGTTAGCATAGTCATGCAGAAAGGGCAAGCAGAGCTTATAACTTCGGCTCCTGCATTAAGGAGCTCTTCAGTTCTTAGCTCATTTATCCTTTTACCTTCTGCGTCTTCAAGAAACATCCTTCCGCCTCCGGCGCCACAGCAAAACCCGTTGCTTTTTTTTCTTACGGGCTCAATAACATTTTTAGCTGTCTTACTTAAAATATTTCTTGGTGCATTATATTCATTATTATAACGCCCAATATAACAAGAATCATGATAAGTTGTAATAGAAGTATTCTTGTCATTTATAATCAGCTTA
>JAUZPC010000442.1 GCA_030706105.1 Bacteroidota bacterium
AGTTTTCTATAAAAAATGGTTATTGTAACTATAGAAAGGCGGCCGGATAAATTATATGAGTAATAAATATCTACACTTTGTATTCATCTCTTTATTTGCAATTCTCTTTTCAAACTGTGCCACTACTCTTTATGATCAAGGGAGGAATTCCTTATCTGAAGGAGATTATAATAAAGCGGTCGAATTACTTAAGCAGGAAGTAAGTGCAAACCCTCAAAACTATGAAGCCTGGAGGGACCTGGGTATAGCTGAATTCAAGAACAATAATTTGAAGGATGCCGAAACTAATTTGCTAAAAGCCTATGATCTTAAAAAAGATGACGGGGAAACAACACTGAACATAGGCCTCCTCTATGAAAAACTTGAGGATTATGATAAAGCTCTTAGTTTTTATAAAAACTATACTTCCATATCGGGAGGGTCCGCTGATATTATTGAAGGACGAATGAATCTTATTTCAAGAAAAAAGGTGGAAAAGGAAATTAAACTTGCCCTGCAAAACGAAGACAAATTGAAACTTGAACCAATCCCGGATAACACAATAGCTGTTTTGTATTTTCAAAATATTGGCGGTAACAAGGAGTATGATGCTCTGCAAAAGGGATTAACGGAAATGTTAATTACGGATCTCTCTAAAGTTAAATCCTTAAAAGTTGTGGAAAGAGTTAAACTCCAGAAGCTAATGGATGAAATAAAATTAAGCTCGTCTGAGCAGTTTGATAAATCAACTGCCCCAAGATTTGGAAAGCTTATGAAAGCCAACAAACTTGTAAATGGGACATTCTTGAATTTAAGCGGCGATCAATTTCAGGTTAACGCCGGGTTTACAAGTACCAGCGACGGGGTATTTCAGCCGGTTAAAAATGTTTCAGGGGATATAAATAAATATTTTAAGCTCCAGAAAGAATTAGTTTTTAATATTATTGATGAGATGGGAATTAAAATTTCAGATGAGGAAAGAGAAGCAATTCAGGTTATTCCCACAGAGTCCTATCTGGCTTTTGTAGCCTACTCCAAGGGGCTGGACTTAGAAGACCGGGGACTGTATGGCGAAGCGGCAGAACAATTCAGCCAGGCATTCAATATTGATCCCTCTTTCAACCAGGCACAGTTTAAAAGTGACGAAAGTAAAAGTTGTGAAAAAGGGAAAAATGACGTCAGCACAATTAATAATTCAAACAATACTTTTTCAACAACTACTTCCGACAGGTTAATGCAGTCTACTGCGAACCTTACGGGTGAGGTTGTTACCGGTAAAGATGACAGGAATCCGAATGCCAGTGCCGGTTTTGGGCGCAGCGTAAAAGTACAATTTGAAATTATCATTCCAAAATAATTACTAAAAGAGTTTAAAAATGAAAAATAAAATATTCATCTTCTCATTATTTATTCTGGTTTTTTGCGGACTAACAAATGCACAGATACAAAAGAGTACTTTCTTTAGAGAGTCCACACTTAACACCGGCATTTCTATGCAAACCTGGAGTACCAATGATGACCGGATTACTGAATTTGTTGTACCAATTTCCTATGTATTGCCCATTTCCAAAGACTTTACACTTAATGCTATTACCTGCTCTGCTTATGCAGGACTTAACTCAGCAAAGGATAACATAATCGGTTTTGCTGATACAAGAATAATCGGTTCATACATCGCATTAGATAATCATCTGTTAATAACAGGCAGTGTCTCTGCCCCCACGGGTAAAACCCGGCTAAAAGGTGATCAAAGTTCGGTTGCATCTGCACTTGCATTGTACCCCTTCAACTTTAGGGTCCCCAGTTTTGGGCAAGGAATTTCTGCCAGTCTTGCCGGCGTGTATGCCTTTGAGATGAAAGGTATAATAATGGGCGGCGGTTTAGGGTTTACATATAAAAATGGATTTAAACCTTATGATAATTCAGAATTAAAATATGTTCCGGGTATGGAGGTATCTGTTAACTTTGGGGGAGAAACAAACGCCGGAAACAGGCGGAGTATGAAACTAACCTGGGATATAACCTATACACTTTACGGGGCGGATAAATATGGTGATAAAGAAGTTTTCAAATCAGGGAATAAACTGCTGATTAGCTTAAGGTCAATCTTTAAAGTTAATAAAACTGATTTGTTAGTCTATTTAAATGAAAGAACAAAAAGTAAAAACGATAAAGGTTTCGGAACATTAGTTACTGAGCAGAAAAACAGTAACGGCAATCAACTGGAACTTGGCGGGATGAGCTATTCGCCATTGAATGAAAAATTGGGACTAAAGGGTATTGCAGATATTAAATTCTATTCTAAAAACGAATATGAATCAAACGGGGCATTGGTTTTTGGATTCGGAGGCGGCTTCAATTATTCTTTATCAAATAATTTTAACTTAGACTTATCACTTAAATACTCTGTAGGAAGCTTAAAAAATAAAAGTGAATCCACTTCCGTTACCGGTCTTGAACTTATCGGAGGTTTGAAATTCCGGTTTTAGCTCTAAAACAATTATTCTTTTGTAATTTGTTGGTTATATTAAATGAATAAACAGAATAGAAAAGGTTTTAAAATGTTAAATAAATTTTTACTTCTTTTTGCCATAGTACCGGCACTGCTTTTTATTGCCTGCCAAAAAGAGATTGTATCCCCTGAAGAGAACTCTGCAGCTTCAGTAAGATTTAAGTTCGGTAAATCCATCAACAGCAATAATAACGGCATCTTTTTCCTGAATAAATTTATGCCGCCGACGCCTAAAGACTTGCAGTTATTAAAAGCATCAGGCTTTGATGAACTCAAGATACTTTGCCTTGATATGACTAAATTTAAAAGCTATCAAGACTTTATGGATTATTGGTATAACTCGCACCAGACCGATTTAATTGATTATCATCTGTGGGATTC
>JAUZPC010000443.1 GCA_030706105.1 Bacteroidota bacterium
TATCTACCCATGCCGTACGACCGCCCTACCTGGGACCTTACTGCTGTTTTATATGCAATTGAACCCAATGTAGGCTACTTCAACTGTTCACAAAAGGGATTTATCAAAGTGGACGAAAAAGGTTTTACCACTTTTACTCCCAGCCAAAATGGCAAACATAGGTATTTATCTGTCACTTCTATGCAATCGCAAAAAATTAAAGAACGTCTGATTTATCTAACTACGAACAATTTTCATAAAAATACTAAATGATAAATATATATTATGAAAAATAAACTAGCACAAGAAGTAAAAAATGTAATTAATAAATTACATAAAGTTATTCTTTTACTACTGGGATTATTACTGATAAACAATGGAATAATTCTGGCTCAGGGTAAAACAATAAAGGGAATTGTAAAGGATGCGTCAGGTACAGCGTTACCTGGAGTAACTGTTATTATAAAAGGGACTACTACAGGATTAACAACTGATGCAAAAGGTGAATTTCAGATAGAAGTCCCGGGACCTTCAGCAATCTTGAACTTTAGATTTATCGGGATGGTAAGTCAAGAAATTAAAGTAGATGAAAAAAGCTACTTGGAAGTAATAATGAAACCCGAGGAAAGTAAATTGGAAGAGGTTGTTGTTATTGGTTATGGAACTGTTAAAAAGAAAGATTTAACTGGAGCAGTTTCTATAGTTGATACAAAAGATATTCAAAATCGTGCATCCCAAAGTGTTGGCTCTGTTTTAAAAGGAATGTCTTCAGGGGTTACTGTTACAACTTCAGGACAACCTGGGGCTGGCGCAGTGGTTCGTGTTCGTGGCATCGGTTCTTTCAGTAATAACGATCCTTTATATGTTGTAGATGGCTTAACTTTAGTTGGTGTAAATAACATAAATCCACAAGATATAGAATCTGTCCAGGTTTTAAAAGATGCTTCCGCTGCAGCAATATATGGAGCCCAGGCAGCAAATGGAGTTATTATTATTACTACTAAAAAGGGGCAAGAAGGTCCTATGAAAGTAGATTTTAATACAAACATCAGTTACAATTGGCTTCCTAAATATGATTTGATGGATGCTACCGAGTATAAAAAATGGGATGACGTTGCATATACCAATGCAATTGCAAGTGGGGTGGCCGGAGTTACTAAGCTTCAAAATCATTACGATGGAAATACAAATTGGCAAGATGAAGTAATAAAAAATTCAATTATTGAGAATTATAACCTTGCCCTTTCCGGAGGAACAAAAAATATAAATACATATGTTTCTGCCAATTATATGAATGACCATGGTACTGTTTATGGTACGAATTATAAAAAATATGCATTTAGAGTAAACACTTCTGGAGAGAAAGGCATTTTTTCGTATGGGGAAAATCTTTATTTTACCAATGAAATAACCAACGGCATGTGGGGTAATCCATTTGCTAATATTATTGCAATGCCGCCCACTATTCCTATTCATGATGATACACATCCAGGAGGATATGGTTATGGCAACCCCGATAGAGCGAATACTTATGCATTAAATCCAATTGCAGGACAAGATTTACAAAGCAATATAAATAAGGGTTTTTTTACCAATGGAAATATTTACGGTCAAGTAAAATTGTTTGATGCTTTGTCCTATAAAATGAATTTTCTCTATATGGGGTATACCGGAACAACCGATTATTTGAGAAAATTAGGAAACTGGACTATGGGGCAAGGTTCGGATATTCCCTATTTAAGCAGGAGTACAAGAGTTCAGCAGAAGTACAATTTTGAAAACACCTTGAATTTTAAGAAGAAAATTAATAAACATGATATCGATGCAATGGCCGGTATTATTTATGAAAACAATAATATAACTGATGAAAGTTGTACAAAACTTAGTCCGGCCGTAACAAGTGACGGGGAGTACCTGACCAGTATGAATGTAGCTTCCGGCTTGGCAACCGTAGGATCCTATATTTCAAAAGGGGTTCTGATCTCCTATATTGGCAGAATTAATTATGTGTATGATAATCGATATTTGTTATCCACTACTTTCCGTGCAGATGGTTCATCCCGTTTGTCACCAAACAATCGTTGGGCTTATTTTCCATCCGTGGCTCTTGGTTGGAGAATTAGTAATGAGAAATTTTATAATATTTCCTGGATGAATGACTTAAAACTGAGGGCAAGTTATGGTCAATTAGGTAATGCAAATATTGGTTACTGGGATTATCTCAATGTCATCAATCCATATCCCAGGGCATTATTTGGAAATCCGGAATCGATTGCAATTGGATCGACTGTATCGCAATTGTCGAATACTGATTTGAAATGGGAAAGAAAAACTCAAACCAATTTTGGAATTGATGCAGCCTTTTTAAATAATCGTTTGACTTTTACCGCCGATTATTTTATCTCTAAGACCAAAGATATTTTGACCAATATGCCACTTCTTTTAACCACAGGTAGTGCTTCCGGTAATTATGGCCCCAATACTTCGATTACTGCAAATGCAGCAAGTCTTGAAAATAAAGGGTTTGAATTTAATTTAGGCTGGATAGATAAAATTGGCGAACTTTCATACAGTGCAAAAATTAATTTCACAAAATTAAGAAATAAGCTTACAGGTCTGGGTTTTGGTAGAACAGAACAATACACAAACTTGGCCGTAAGCAAGGTAGGACAACCTTTGGGCATGTTTTATCTGCTAAAGACAAATGGATTATTTCAATCCGATGCTGATGTTCAAAACTATAAAAATGCTCAGGGTAAAGTAATTCAACCTAATGCTAAACCTGGAGATATTCGTTTTGTTGATTCAAATGGGGATGGGAGTATTACAAGTAATGATCGTCAGGTAGTTGGAAATCCTTGGCCCTCCTTTGAAGCAGGATTAAATTTAA
>JAUZPC010000444.1 GCA_030706105.1 Bacteroidota bacterium
AACGGCGCCGGAGGTGGTCTGGCCGCGGCTTTTAATATCTTTTTAAATTTGGAGACAATGACAGCTAACTTGTTCATAAAAAACAAATTAAGCAATATCATTAAAGATAGAGGATATCGGTATGTTATTACAGGAGAAGGGGCGTTTGATAGACAATCTCTGTTGAACAAAGGTGCATATCTGATAATGAAAATGTTCAATGATTCAAAAAAAGTATTTCTTTGCAGCGGGAGAATTGCCGAGGAAATTGTTCCTGAATTGCCGGAAAATGTACATCCTATCGAGTTAAGTAAATTTTTCAAAAATCCTCATGAATCTTTGGTAAACTTTGCAAAGTCTGTTAAATTTGCATGTAAAGAAATCGCCGAAATTATTAAATTAGAATAGTCAATATTTAAATATAATTGAGTTAATGAAACAATATTTGGACCTCGTAAAAACCGTAATAAATGAAGGTATAAGAAAACCAAACCGCACCGGAATTGATACTATATCTTATTTTTCAGCATTTTATAAAGTGGACTTATCCAAAGGATTTCCTCTGTTGACTACAAAAAAGATGGAGTGGAAATCCCTGTTGCGTGAAGTCTTGTGGTATCTGTCCGGTGAAAATCATATAAGAAACCTGAGAAAGCATACAAAAATTTGGGATGCCTGGGCTGATGCAGACGGGAATCTTGAGACTGCCTATGGTTATTATTGGAGGCATTTTCCAAGTGCTAAAAAAGATAGTTCAGGGAACTGGATAGTTGAGGAAATCGACCAAATTAAATATGTGATTGATGAAATTAAACGAAATCCCTACAGCAGACGTCTTGTAGTATCTGCCTGGGAGCCTGGTAATGCAGAAAAGAGCAAATTGCCTCCGTGCCATTATACTTTTGCTTTTAATGTGTGCGATGGAAAATTAAACTGCCATTTGACACAACGGTCTGGAGATATTGCTTTAGGAATACCATTTAACCTTGCTGCTTATGCAATGCTTACGCAGATAATAGCTCAGGAAACAGATCTGGAGCCCGGATTTTTTGCGCACACTATAATTGATGCACATATTTATGTAGCCGATAAAGGGACCATGCAGGAAAGATATGACCATTTGGAGGGCCTGAAGTTGCAGTTGACCCGTGAACCACTCCCTCTTTCAAAGTTAATAATAAATAAAAAACCTATTGATGAACTGACTTTTGAAGATTTCAATTTGGTTGGCTATCAAAGCCACGAGAAAATTAAATTTGAGGTTGCAGTATGATAATCTCTGTAATAGCCGCAATAGCTAAAAATGGAGTTATCGGAAGATCAAACGGAGAAATGCCGTGGCACGTTAAAGAAGAATTTCAACATTTCAGGAATACTACTTTGGGGTATCCTCTAATTATGGGAAGGAAATCCTACGATGCTTTAGGCAAGCCGTTAAAGGGAAGATTGAACATTGTACTTACCAGAAACGGCGGTTTTAACCCCGGTTATGAAGAAGTACTTGTATTTACTGATATGAATGAAGCTTTGGCACATTGCAAAAAAGCTTCTTATGAAAGAGCTTTTATTATTGGAGGCGGAAAAATTTTTGAAGAGTACATTTCCATTGCCGATGAAATGATTTTATCCTTTATGAATTTTGATGCAGTAGGGGATGTGCTTTTCCCGGAAATAAATAAAGATGTTTGGGATATGGTCTCGGTAGAGAAAAGAAGTGAGTTTGATATTAAAATATTTAAAAGAAGAAAAGCGGTCAGAGTTGAATAAGATAAACATATTACCAGAAAACATAGCAAATAAAATAGCAGCCGGTGAAGTAGTGCAAAGACCGGAATCGGTAGTAAAAGAATTACTTGAAAACTCTATAGATGCCGGGGCAACATCCATTGAGCTGATTATTCGTAAGGCCGGAAAAAACTTAATTCAGGTTTGTGATAACGGCTGCGGAATGTCCGAGGACGATGCAATTTTATGCCTTCAGAAGCATGCTACAAGTAAAATTTCCACCTATGAAGACCTTGAAGCAATTATGACTCTCGGTTTTAGAGGCGAGGCATTAAGTGCAATATCTGCGGTAAGCCTGCTTGAAATTAAGACAGAAAGACCTGAAGACGAAATTGGCACATATATAAGGTTGGATGAACCGGGAACAATTATTAAAGAAAAAGGTTCATTTCCTAAAGGTACTATAATCTCTATAAAGAATCTTTTCTTCAATACGCCGGGCAGAAGAAATTTCTTAAAATCCGATGCGACCGAATTAAAACATATTATTGATACTTTTAATAAGATAGCGCTAAGTAAGCCTGAGATAAGCTTTAAACTATATGTGGATAACGATGTAGTTTATGATTACAAAGAAGGCAGCATTGAAAACAGGATTAAGGAAGTATTTGCTGAAAATATGTTTGATGCTTTGATTCCGGTTGGAGAAAATACCGATTTTATAAAGCTGAACGGATATATTGGCAAGCCTTCTTTACTAAAAAAGAACAAAGGTGAGCAGTACTTATTTCTTAATAAAAGGTTTGTTATAAGCAAGCAGATAAACCACGCTGTATTTACTGCTTATGAAAATTTCCTTGAGAAAGGGGATTATCCATTCTTCATATTATTCCTGGATATCGATCCTGCAAAAATTGATGTTAATGTTCATCCCACAAAGCTTGAAGTCCGCTTTGAAGATGAAAAGGATGTTTACAATTTTGTACTTGCAGTAATAAGAAAAGGACTGGGAAGTGTGGATCTTGTCCCCAGCATGACTTTTAGGAATCCGATATTTTCACCGGAAGAAAGTACTGAAAAACTTGCCGTAAATAAATTCAGCAGAACAGAGACAAATGATTTTACGGATAGGCCTGATTATGCTAAAAAATCATAT
>JAUZPC010000445.1 GCA_030706105.1 Bacteroidota bacterium
CTATTACATCACTAGCGCTAAGACCTGAATACTGCTCCATATAAGGGTTCCATATTTGATATTTTAAGTCCCTGTCAAGAACTATTATCCCCTCCTGTACACAATTAATTATTTGCTGATAATATTGGCTAAACGCATACGCTTTCTCATTCTTCAACATTCCTGAAGGTCTAAAATTATCCGTAGTATCCTGGAATTTAAAAAAATGCTCTTGTAATTCGGCTATTTCATTTATAAGCTGTTGTCTGGCCTGATTTATTTTATCCATTTTCTGACTCACTTTAACTATCAAGTATTAAATGTTCTTTATTTAAAAGATCAGTTATTGAAAATATTTATAGTTACGACAATTACCGATGACTACAATGCATTTTGTCTCAATCACATAGAGATTTTGTTTTACCATTCGCTTGATGGCATGTAACGATAAAATGCCTAAAATGTTGAACGATCAAAATGCCTTAATTCAAAAGAAATTTCAGCAACTCAGTCCGGTTCTCCTAACCCAATAAATTTTCCCTGGAGTTTATAAGTTACAGTTTAGATATAAACATGTACCTAAAGTAAACTGTAAACCCTTTTGCTTTAATAATATAAAATTTTGTCAACTTTATATAAATGGCAAATTTTGTACTCTTTTCTTTGTATTAACAATTCTTCGAAACAAAATGAATTCATAAATAGAGCAGGAAAAATTATCCATCATTTCTTGATCAGACAAACTCAAATTGATATTTTTCCTTCTTATCGATCGTTGATTTCTAGAAAGCTCCCCGCATTTCCAAATCCCTGCTATTTTTTCCCGAATGCAGAGAACATTCAGGAGGTATCTTTTCTGAATTTACCGGAATTACAACTCTGTTAGGGCAATCCTTTACTGCCAACTCTCCGCTATCAGTACAAATCTGCATTTCCAGAATATTTTCCGGTTTATTAAAATTTGTTTTACCGAAATTTTTATATCTTGCCGTTAATTCCCCCATCATTTTCCCCCAAATGGGGGCAGAAGCCGAACCGCCATATTGAAAACCTCCGCTCAACTTTGTTTTGGCGTCGTCAAACCCAACCCATATGGTTGTGGAAAGTTCCGGAGTATATCCGGCAAACCAAGCATCTGTTGAGTTTTGAGTAGTTCCTGTTTTACCCGCGGCAAATCCTTTATAATATTGGCGAATAACTTTTGCCGTACCACCATCTACTACTTTTTGAAGCCCATATGTAAGCAGATAAGCAGTCTGTGGGCTTAGTACCTGCTCCTTCTTTGTGTAGTTTGAATAGATAACCTGACCGTTTTTGTCTTCAATTCTGGTAATACAAACAGGCTGGGAATAATATCCCCCGGAAGCATATACTGCATTTGCGGAGGCAAGTTCTAACGGACTGACATTTGCTGTTCCAAGGGCAATTGAAGGTACTCCAGGAATACTGGAATTCACACCCATACGTTTTGCAAAACTAATTACTGAGTCCACCTTGGTAAGATTTACTATGGCGTATGCCGCAGCAGCATTGATTGAGTTCTGCAAGGCTGACATCATTGTCATAGATTTATTGCTAAAAGTTCCGGAAGAATTTTCAGGGCTCCATTCATATGGCAGTCCCTTATCAACAGTAATTGGTTTGTCATCCAGTGGATATGCTAATGTGTATCCCTCATCTAAAAGAGTACCATATAGAAACGGTTTGAAGGCACTCCCTGCTTGCCTTTTTATTTGAGTTGCATGATTTAGTCCTGTCGGAGCAGTAGATGGGTTACATCCAACCATTGCCTTTATATATCCCGTCCCCGGCTCTATTGAGACTAACCCTATCTGAGAATTTTTCATGTTACCCGAAAAGCGTTCATATTGATTTTTAACTGCATCTTCTGCTGATTCCTGTATTTTGCTATCCAGGGTTGTATATATCTTGAGCTGTGAATTATTCAGCCTCATCCCTTTCTGCCTGAGGATATTCTCGGCTTCTATCCTTACATATTCATTAAATGATTTGCCTAGCCACTTATTTAGCACAAGATTTAATTTTGCATTTTTCTGCTTTTTAAATTCCTTTTCAGACAGTTTATCAACTTGCACCAAATTATACATCACTTCATTGCGTCTGGATAGCAGTTTATCCGGGTGTTTGGAGGGATCATAAAGAGTAGGAGACTGCAATAATCCCACAAGTACTGCACATTCCGGTAATGTTAACCGATCAGGCGTTTTATTAAAGTACGTTTGAGCAGCTGCGTATATTCCATAAGCACTATGACCAAAATAAACGGTATTGATATAGAGAAGCAATATCTGGTTCTTTGAGTACTTTTGTTCCAATTTTCTCGCTAAATCCATTTCGGTCAATTTTCTGGATATTGTCCGTTCATTTGAGAGGTAAAGATTTCTTGCAAGCTGCATAGTGATAGTGCTGCCCCCCTGCGTGTGACCTTTGATTGTATTCCAAATGCCTCTGATTAGTCCCTATATAGAAACTCCGTCATGGTTATAGAAATCTCTGTCTTCGGTTGCAATAAGACAATCGAAAAAATGTTTTGAAACATATCCTGTACTTTTAACGTCTATCCGATATTTACTGCTGTAATAACCAATAACAACTCCGTCCGCTGTTACCGAATAAGAGGAATACTCCAAGTTTACAGGCGGCAAATCCTGAGGGAAAGACAAAACCGGCAGAAGGAATAAAATGGCCAAAAATCTTAAAAATTGCATAAAAATGACTCAAATTGTATGATTCCGTTAGTATTATTGTACATTAGCATAATGATTTATTACATAAATTTAGTACCTAATATAACGGCATAAAGTTTCGATAATATTATAGAATTAGGGCATTAACCTTAAAGGTTAAATTAATGACTTC
>JAUZPC010000446.1 GCA_030706105.1 Bacteroidota bacterium
TACTAGGTATATAACTAAAACAGCCGATATCTTTAAAACAGGCAATTTATATATTTATCTTATTATATTATTGGCAGTAAATTTATTTATCATAAATTTACCTTTAATAAAAGATTTAAGTTATGAATTTGCGGCAGTAAATTCTCTACTGATTATTTTTTTAGCTGGAAATCACTATATCTCAGTTATAAATAGAAAATTATTTACTCTTAAATATTTTATAAAATCAGTGTCATTTTTTGCTGGTATCCCTTTAATAACTATTTTATTGGGATTTTCAGTTAATGGCGTGTGCTCCGTTTCAGATACTTTTCAATTTTATTTAGTTATTGCTCTTCCTTCCATAATTATTAGTGCATCCTTAGCCGTTTTAGTTACAAATGCTATCAAAAAATTCAGGCATTTGGGCTATTTGGTTGTTTTGGCAGTAATTATTGCAATTCCAATATTAGAAATCTATTATAATCCTCAAATATATTTTTATAGTCCTTTAATATGCTTTTTCCCGGGTAATATTTATGATGAAGGGTTAAGGATCACCAATGCGATGATACTATACAGAATCCTGAATATTATTTACTTCGGGGCATCAGCAAGTATTCTATTCTATTTCCCATTAAAAGGAAAAACAAAAAAAAGTCTTTATTATCTGATTGTTGCACTACTAGCCTTTGTTTTTATCTTTATGTCAGATACTATGGGCTTTTCCACATCTGTAAAAAGTTTAAAAAGAGATTTAGGGGGCTCTGTATCGACAGAACACTTTAACATATACTATTCAAATAAGATAACTGCCCGGGAAGTAAAACTGCTGAAATTACTTCATGAGTATTATTACTTAGAATTAAATGCATTCTTTAAAGAAAAACCACAGGGAAAAATAACATCTTATATTTTTTACAATCAAAAAGAAAAAGGGGAATTGTTCGGGGCAGAGAATGCTGATATGTCCAAACCCTGGCTGAATTCTATATACGTAAGTATGGACTCATACGAATCAACTCTAAAACATGAAATTGCTCATTGCTTTTCTTCTGGTTTTGCAAAAGGGTTCCTTAAATTACCCTCAGGATTTAATAACGTGCTATTAGAAGGTACGGCAATGGCTGCCGACCCAGTATATTCTATACATACACTGGATTATATGGCCGCGCTGGCTTTTCATAATAATTATAAGATAAATATATCATCTTTGTTTCAGCTAAGCGGCTTTTATGGAAGTAATTCTTCATTATCTTATGTCTATGCTGGTACTTTTATTAAATATTTAGTGGATGAATACGGTATTGATAAATTTAAGAAACTGTATTCAGATATGGATTTTAGTAAATACTATCAAAAGAGCTTACCCATGTTGGAATCGGAATTTAATAACTATTTGGCCTCATTACATAATAACAATAAGGAAGAGGCCAACTATTATTATGGACGTCCTTCAATGTTTATGAAAAAATGCCCGCGCTTTTTAGCGGCAAAAACAGAAAATGCTTTTAATGACTTTGCCAATGGTAAGTATGAACGTGCGGCTGAACAGATTGCCATGCTGCTAAATATAAGCAATAGCTATGCTTTAATAGCAGGATATGCTGAAGTACTTACTAAGCAAAAGAAACAGGAAAAAGCAATAAATTTCCTTTCTAATAAAATTTATCAATTTAAGAATACATCATACTATTATAATCTTAAAGTCCTATTAGCTGATTTACTTGCAACAAGTAATAAGACTAATGAGGCAAATGAGATTTATAAGGAAATCCTATACAAAAAACCAAATATAAGATTACAATTGTTGAGCTCATTAAGGATTAAACTTAGTGAACGTCATCTGATATTTGAATATATAAAAGCTGATGAAAAGGAACGTATTGCCATTCTTACGGAAATGAATAAAAGCGCATACTGCTATGAAACATTTTCAAGTATAATAGATTTAGCTAACCAGCTTAATTTAGATTACAGTACTATTAATAATATTTTCAGCAGGAAATTTGAAATTACAAACGATTTGGAGGGATATGCCTGTGCAAAGGTTATCAATTATCAAATTGATAATTTGGATTTTGACAGTGCAATGAAAAACATCAATATATTAAGAATGTATAAAAATGACAGTGAACTTGCTAATCTTATAAATAGCTATGAATTAAAAGCGAGATGGATGCAGGCAAATAAACTTTCATATTAAGTATTATTCTTTATCTTCTTTTACAATTACACCATCCTTTATTTCAAATATTTGATCTGCTAGCCCCACCATTTCAGGGTTGTGAGTTACTATTACAAATGTTTTTTGATATTTATCTCTTAATTCAAATAGGAGATTATGAATTATACGGCTATTCTCAGAATCAAGATTGCCGGTTGGTTCATCTGCAAAAATAACAGCAGGATCGTTAGCCAAAGCCCTTGCAATTGCCACTCTCTGTTGTTCCCCCCCCGAAAGTTCAGCCGGTTTATGGTCGGCACGAACTGTAAGTCCTAAATCATTTAATAATTCCTTACTTCTGATTTGTGCGTTATGTAAAGATACCCCTTTTATTAGTTGGGGTATAATAATATTTTCCAACGCCGTAAATTCAGGCAAAAGATGATGGAACTGAAAAACAAACCCGATATTATTATTTCTGAACTTGGCTAGTTTATCTTCTGAATAAGAAAAAATATTTGTGGTATCAAAAAACACTTCACCGGAGTCAGGCCTGTCTAATCCGCTAATAATATGTAATAAAGTACTTTTTCCGGCTCCAGAAGATCCAATAATAACACTAATTTTCTTTTCTTCAATACTTAATTCAATGTTTTTGAGTACTTGCAGTTTATTCTTTTTAGTGTTCTGAAAAGACTTAGTTATAGA
>JAUZPC010000447.1 GCA_030706105.1 Bacteroidota bacterium
ACCTTATCTGAAATTACTTCTACAAGGCTGCCAAGTATGTTGTAAACACTCAGTGAATATTTACCGGCCTTTGAAACTGCAAATTTTATCTTTGTTTCAGGATTAAAAGGGTTTGGGTAGTTTTGGCAGAGCTCGGTTTTTTCAGGTATTACTTTCCCATTATCATTTACTCCTGAAATTGTACTAAAGGAAAATGTGCATGCTGTACTTTTATTAGCACTGTCTGTTGCAATTACTTTTATATTTAAATTGGAGGTCTCTATAGGTGTTCCTAAAAAAGTTCTGGTTGCCGGATTAAACGATAACCAGGCTGGCAGGGGACTATCATTACTTAAGACTGCCGAATAAGTTAAAGTATTGTTTCCGTCATCGTCAATAAAAGTAGTATCCGGAACGGTAAAATTAAATACCTGGCCAACCTGAATTGACTGAGTGGAAATCTGATTTTTTAAATAAGGAATAAAATTTGTATGCTTCAGACTATCGATTAGGCTATCTATCTTAACCCAGTAGATATAATAAGACGACATGCTGTTCCCGCCTCTGGTAAAAAACAAATATTTATTATCCTTGGTAACAAAATGGCCATACTCCCAATTTGGGCTGGGGGTATTTATCGGAGACCCTAAAGATTTTGGGTTCGTCCAACCGCCGTTATTCTTTTTATAGCTTATATAAATATCTCCCGCAGTTGTTGCACTGCTTCTGGAAACAAGCATATACGATTCATCTCCCGGAAAGAAAAAATCGTTTTCATCAATTGGAGTATTAATAGGCAGTCCTAAGCTTTGTATAACCGTATCGGAGTTTGATGTTATTAGCCTGCATATGTCTCTGTTTGTTGTAGAGCCGGATAAATTTGATGACAAATAGGCGTTGTTTAAGTTAGTTGTCTGGAAGTAATGCGTTTGCTTATTTAGGGAAAGAAGTCTTGCCGGCATACTCCAGCCGCTGTCTATCCTTTTTGAAAAAAATGCGGTAGCAATATTGTTTACGTTTTTCTGCATATAAATAATACTGTCATTTGCACTCAATCTTGGGGCCATATAACCCTCAAAAACAATAAAAGGTCCCTGCCATTTGTTTTCCGCATATTTAAAATATTTAGTTCTTTCAATGGTAGGCTCATATGTATTCAATTCGGAGTAATATATTTCCTTACCGTCAGATGTAATAGCTAACCTTTCAACGGCATGAAGTCCGGCAGTTACCGGAAGGTTAAATACTTTTGGCATATTTCCCGGAGGTGTTTGTCCCAGGAATAAACTATCTGTTGGAACTATTTGTGCATAAATTGACAACGATGATAGAACAGATATTACAAAATAAAGTAAAAGCAGTATGTGTTTTTTCATAGCAAATCTCTTATTGATTGTGGTAAATCTTTATTTTTTTTCAACCTGGATAAATACCGGCTGAAGACTTATGCAAATTTATTATTATTTTAGTGCTCTGGGGGAAATATCTTGTTAACTGCATTAGACGTTTGTGAACTGCACTAATTAAGGTTGTTATGTATGGAATGAAGGAATTTTGATAGCAGCGCAGAGTATAAATGAATGGAATTACCCGTCGAAGAATAAATTAATCATCTGCCTAAATAATCCTTAAGCATGTTTATTTTTTCCCGGCTGACAGGTAAAATATCCCCGCTTTTAAGGACAACGCTATACTGACCGCCGCCGTGTGTTTGAACCTTTTCTATGGTTTCTGCGTTAATGATATAGGATTTGTGAATGCGAAAGTAGTTGGAAGATAATAAGGTCTCAAGCTGTTTAATCGGCTTATCATAAATAACAACACGCCCGTCTTTCAGGTGAAGTTCTACATAAATATTTGCCGATTTAAAATACCGGATATCTTCTATCGGAATTACTTTAATTTCATATCCGGTTTTAACCGAAAGATATTTAATTGCATGGCCATCGGCTGCATGGGTGGATTTTACGCGCTGGAAAGCCTCTGTTAATCTTTCGGTACTATATGGTTTAGGAATGAAATCCAGTACCCCATACTCAAATGCTTCTATTGCCCTGTTGATGTTTGCAGAAATTATTATGGTGTAAAATGATCTGCTTACAAATTGCTTTAATATTTGAAATCCGTCTTTTGCATTAAGGTTTAAATCTAATAATAAAACATCAATCGGTTTTTCCTTTAGGTATACCAGGGCGTTATCTAAAGTAGTCTCAATATGAATTGTTGTTACTTCCTTACCAAGTATCTCCCTTACCAATAATTGTATGTCTTCAGCCGTAGGGCGTTCGTCTTCAACAATTAGAATACGCATTATTTATCCTTAATTTCAATAATTGTTTCCCATCCTTCCGCCTGCCCGCGGGATTCAACTTTCCACGTCCCCGGATAGCTTTCCTCCAAACGGCTTTTTATATATTTTAGCCCAAAGCCGCTTGAATTATTAGAATCATCACCGGCATAGTCGCCGTCATTGGTAAGGATGTATTGAGTGATATTTGAGTCTCTTCTTTTACGCAGGGTAAAAGTACCCTGTGTTTTATTCTCATACCCATGTGTAAGGCCGTTTTCAACAAGGGTATGAAATATCATTGGCGGGACAGTATCTTCCTCAACAATGTCTATTGTTTCCATTTTATAATCAGCACCCTTACGATAGCTCATTATCTTTAGTTGAGCTTTGCATAAATCAATTTCCTGACTTATGGGTATCTGCTTTAACGGAGAGATTTGTGTAATCATCCTGAATTCATCAGAAAGTGTTTCTATGAGTTTTATTGCAGATTTCGGATCCTTACGGAGCCAGACAATTATTGAAGTCAATGTGTTCAAAAGGAAATGAGGATTTATGTTCTTCTTCAATAATTC
>JAUZPC010000448.1 GCA_030706105.1 Bacteroidota bacterium
GTAATACGCATTTTTTTAGATTCTCTATGTTCCGGCTTCAAATTATCAAAATCAGCCGGGTCATATCCCTGCGGGATAATATAGATATCATCTAAAGTGAGGAATTGATAATCATTGATGATCTTTTCCTTCATTTTCCGGTTTATAGCAATTACTTTGTCAGCTTTTTTAAGCGCTCTATATTCCATCTTCTTGTGCATCACTTTATGCAGAGGAGTAGGATAAAATGCATACTGATTACTGAGCCATAGATCGCGGTAATCAATAACAAGCGGAATTTCAAACTCTTCCTTAAGCTTATATGCAAGATTTATTGAAGAAAACGGAGGCGCACTAACAAAAATAACATCAAAATTTTCATTAGTTAAAAGTTCCTTAGCGGTTGAATATGCGTGGAATGCCCATCCCTTTTTGTTATCCGGGACAAATAAGAAGCTGCTAATTCTGCTTAAAGCTTTTCTAACAAACTCTCGCGGCATTTTTACAGTTTTACGCTTCTTTAACAGGGAATTTATATCTTTTCCTTCGGTTCTTACAATTCTGATTTCGGCATCTTCAGCTTCTTTTAATAAAGAATAATCGTGAGCATAATACGCAGTTTCCCCGGCGGTAAGAACTACCGGCTCCCAGCCATATTGTTTAAAATATTTAGTGAACTTAAGGGTCCTTTGAACACCGCTCAGACCCATCGGGGGGTAATAATATGCAATTACTAAAACTTTATACATTCCGGCTTATCATAATAATTTTTTGAAGTACAAATTTACGAAAAATCCCGCTTATTGGGTATAGAAAAAGAAGTGCTAAAGTAAAATTTATAAATAAGGATGGGAAATTGAGAATGCAAGGACACAGAAATTTAATTTTGCATACTTTTCCCGAATTCTCTGTATACTTTAAAATAAAAAAATCCGCCAGCGGAATGCCGCGGCGGATTTTTCTGTGCTATTTTCAGTTAAAATTTTACTCCAACTGAAAGATATTGAATGTTATTAAGCCTGCCGAATGCCTGATATGCATAATCGAATTTGAGCCCCAGGAAACTGCCGATCTTATAGTTTATGCCGAACCCAAATGTGAATCCTTTTTCACTGTCTTCTTCAAAAAGAGAGTTATACCCTCCTCTAAGAAACAGTAAATCATTCCATGCATATTCTAAACCGGTATTGATATACTCAGTATGGTCATTAGGATGGATAGCATCAATTCCAAGAGAAAGCACGTGATCTTCCATCTTAATAATATCAGTAGCCAAACCAAATCTAAATACCAGAGGCAAATCAAACTGGTCAAGCTCCATATTTGAATTTAATAAATTACCATCAGCAGCACCCGAAGGAGTAATTACAAGTACATCGCGTCCCTCAAGCCTCATCTTTGTACCGAAGTTGGATATGCTTGCTGCAATCCTCAATTCATTCAGAACCGGGATACGGTAAAGAGTGCCTATGTCCAAAGCAAATCCGGTTGCACTCATATTATAGATATACTCGTTAATATACTTTGCATTAAACCCGATAGAGAAATTATGAGTTAAATTACGTGCATAGCTTAAGCCGACAACTAATGCACCTGCATTAAAAAGCTCACCTGTTCCTTCAGGCTTTTCAATGGTTCTAACCTTCATTTCATCCATAGAGAGCACATTAACAAACACGCCCACATTACCTATATCTTGCAGATTAGTTGTAAATGCAGCAAAATCGTGCTTAATATCAGCATATAAATTAGCATGGAAAAAAGCAGCTTCACTGCCTGTAAGGCTGGCAATGCCGCCCGGATTCCAATATAGCGAAGATATATCGCCTGAAGAAGCTGTAAAAGCGCCGCCCATTCCTATGGCTCTTGGGCCGACATTTATTTTTAATACTTGTCCGGCTGTGGTTCCGGTTTTTAATGTTTGAGCATCAACTGCAAAATTAATAATTATGCAGACTGCTAAAAAATAAACTAATTTCATTTTATACCTCCTGCTTAATTATTTAATAAGTGCAAATTTAATTATCTTTTCGCCAATCCCGGGGGCATCTATATGAGCTATGTAAATGCCATAGGCCACTCCAAAACCATCCTTATTAAGCAGGTTCCAGAATTCCCTTGCATTGTCCGGCCCGGCGCTATGCTCTATTGTTCGAACATGTTCACCGCTAAGTGTAAATATTCTAAGCGTACACTTCTGCGGGAGGTTATCAAAATAAATTCTCCTTTCGCCTCTGTTTTGGCTTGAAAGCCTGTTTGCAGGTTCAAGGTCGTTTGCTGCAACGTATGGATTTGGGACTACAATAATTTTATCCAGTACTGAAGCGCCCATATTTGTTGCAACTTTAGACGAAGTAGTTTTTATAATGAAATTATCATTTTTATTAAAAGGCTTCTTAGTATAGAGATAGAATACATCACCTTTACCAGGGACAAGCGAGTCTGCTCCATTTGCCTTATTAATAGTAACACTCCAGCTTAAAGTATCTGTCTGTATGCCGGATGCATTAGGCAGGAAGAAAATTATCTCATCGCCTCTGGAAACGGAACTGTCTTTAGTACCTTTTTCATTAAATACTGTCTGTACTCTTTTTTCTATACCGGTTGAAAACTCTGTTAAGGAAAATTTAACCGGAATTTTGGAGAATCTACCCGAAGTAATTACTACCGAAGAATCAATATATTGATCCGAGAAAGCCAGTTTATAATCGCCCGGATAGTATTTTTTCCTTGTAACCTGACCAACAGAGCTTATGCCAACGGTAACGCCAATATTTTTTCCACCCTCTTTCCAACCTGTCCGTGTTGAATCCATCATTAATGTTGGGTGGTCCTGAACTTTTACAAGCACTCCATCAAA
>JAUZPC010000449.1 GCA_030706105.1 Bacteroidota bacterium
ATTACTCTTAAAATTTATGATGTTTTGGGCAGAGAAGTTAAAACATTAATAAACAACCAGGTAATGAAAGCCGGTACATATACATACAACTTTGATGGTAAAAATTTATCCAGTGGTACTTATTTATACAGAATTACTGCTGGTGACTTTGTTTCTACAAAGAAAATGATCTTAATGAAATAGTCTCCGGGTTATTTAGGATAGATTAAATAAAGCTAAATAAATACCGCAGGTTCTTCCTGCGGTATTTTGTAAATTATCATCACTACTTATTTCTTATTTCTATTATAATTTTAAGACTCGGTAAACAGTAAAAGCTCATTTTGTTGTCTTTGATAAAATAAGAAATCTTATGTTTTAGATACTGCAAAATTCATTTATAAAAATCTGCGTGGCTTTTTATATTGTTTTGCTGATATTACTAAAGCATAACTAGTTTACGTGGCGGTAATTTATTTCGGCCAAAAAGTATTTTTTTTTGAGATGAAAAGAGCAAGTTTAATTAATCCTCCATTTATAACCTGTCCATAATGTTAAATATATATTGCACCCCTGATCTGGAGTGCATTCCCGAACTAATTTCTTAAAAGAGGTAAGGATGAACAAAAAATTACTACTAACGATTATATGTTCTGTAATTTTATTCAGCGGGTCTGTCTATGCAGGAAATACAGGTAAAATATCAGGAAAAGTTACTGATGAAAAAACCGGTGAATTATTAATAGGCATAAATGTTGTCATTGAAGGAACAACATTAGGCGCTGCTACAGACGTTAACGGAAATTATATAATATCTAATGTTGAACCGGGTATTTATAGGGTAGTTGCCTCAGGTATCGGTTATTCTAAAAAGATTATTGCAGGGGTTAAAGTCTCGTCAGATTTTACCACCAGGCTTGAGATTACTCTTTCTTCTGAAACATTAAATCTTGAAACAATTGTTATACAAGCTGATGCTCCCTTGGTTAGAAAGGATTTAACGTCCTCAAAGACTGTAGTTGATGCACAGCAGATTCAGAACCTTCCTGTGGAAAGCATTGATCAGCTTTTAACTTTACAAGCCGGTATTACCAAAGGTGCTGAGGGAGAAATTCATATTAGAGGCGGCCGGTCCAATGAGGTTGATTATACTATCAATGGAGTTTCAGTTTCAAACCCATTCGATAATTCACGCACTGTTCAAATTTCTACTAATGCAGTACAGGAGTTATCTGTTGTAAGTGGTACATTTAATGCAGAATTTGGCAACGCTCTCAGCGGTGTTGTAAATACAATCACTAAAGAGGGCAGCAGTAATTATAACGGTTTTATCTCTTTTTATACGGGCGATTATGTAAGTTCACATAAAGACGTATTCTATAATATCAATAAAATTGACCCGCTAAATAATATGGTTGCTGAAGCTACTTTCGGCGGGCCGGTTCCGTACACAAACAATCAACTCTTGTTCTTCATATCTGGAAGAGGCAGTTATGATAAGGGATATTTGTATGGAATAAGACAAAATACTATTTATGATTCAGTCTATAAAAACACAACCAATCCTAATGACATCAGGATATCATCAACCGGAGACGGTAAAGCAATTTCGATGAATGAAAGCAGGGATATAAATGCAACAGCCAAAATTACATATAAACCGCTTTCTGTTCTGAAAATAAATTATGATGTTGTCTTTTCTAACAGTAAATATCAAAATTATACCCACGATTTCAAATATGACCCAGATGCTAATCCTACTATTTATGAGTGGGGTCTCTTAAATTCATTAGAAATAAGGCATACAATAGGTACGAATACGTTTTATTCCGTTAAGGGATCTTTTAATATATCGGATTATAAAAACTATTTGTTTGCACTTCAAGATCAGTCAGGTAATGCTGTCACTTATAAACCCGGAATGGACTTGTCTAATCTGAAAGCAGATAACCGGTATCAGCCGGAACATAAATTGAACAAAATGTCCAATTATACTTTCTATTCAGGCGGTACGTCAAATAGCCAATCTTACCAGAGAGCATATACAGGAGAAGGAAAATTTGATTTAACCAGCCAGTTGACAACTAACCATGAACTTAAGGCAGGACTTCAGGCAAAGTTCCATGAAATGAATTCGGAATCTTTTGATATTTTGCGTGATACGACCACATATCTTACACCTACAATATTACCAGCCGGTACATCACGGCATACTTTATATACACGTAAACCTATTCAATACTCTGCATATCTCCAAGATAAAATGGAGTTCGAAAGTATTATTATGAATGTAGGTCTGAGATTTGATTACTTTAAGTCCAAAGCTTTGTTTGGCCCTGATCAAAATAATCCCACACAAAACCTTACAGATGCCAAGGCAAAAACAAGCATCAGTCCAAGAATCGGAATATCATTTCCTATTACAGATCAGGGAATAATCCATTTCTCATACGGACATTTTTATCAGCTTCCTCAATATAGCTACTTATATATAAATCCGGATTTCGTAAGTACCGCCGGATCACCTATTTATGGAAATGCTAATCTGAATCCGGAAAAAACTGTTACTTATGAGCTGGGCTTACAGCAGCAATTGAGTGAGAATGTTGCATTTAATGTTACCGGCTTTTATAAAGATGTTAGAGACTTGTTGGCACTTCAGCAGATAAGAATAGATAATAGTACTACATATTATAAGTATGTAAATAAAGATTATGGTAACATAAAGGGAGTTACAGTCTCATTTACTAAACGGAGAACTCCTGATGATTTTATTGCTGCTTCAATAGATTATACATATCAAGTTGCCGATGGTAATGATGTTAATTCTGATGCATTCTATCTTGATTTAGCTTCAGG
>JAUZPC010000045.1 GCA_030706105.1 Bacteroidota bacterium
CAAATAATTGCGATGGTATAATGACGTCCACTAATCCTCTTGCGCTTGGCAGTTTAGCTAACCCGCATTTAACCTTCTGGACAAAATGGGAAATTGAAAGCGGATGGGATTATGCACAGGTTAAAGCTTCTTCAAATAATGGAACATCATGGGTTGAGTTAGCAGGCCATTATACACACCCCGGCGGAACACATCAGGTCCCCGGTCCTTTGTATGATGGTACTCAGTCCACCTGGGTAAAAGAAGATATAAATATCAACAATTATAAATCAGATCAGTTTAAGCTTAGATTTGAATTGAAATCTGACGGTTCCCAAACTAAAGACGGTTGGTATGTTGATGATATCGGTGTTTACGTTTATGTTGTAACACCTGTAGAACTCACTTCTTTTGTCGGCGGAGTGCAGAGTAATGCTGTTGTTCTTAATTGGAACACTGCAACTGAACTTAATAATAAAGGGTTTGAGATTGAACGCGGTATCCAAAACGGCGGAAGAATAGTTTATAATTCAATAGGCTTTATTCAGGGTAATGGAACAGTTCAGGAGCCTGTAAGCTATAAATTCGTTGATAAAGAACCTCTACCAGGGGTATCTTATTATAGAATTAAACAGATAGATTTTCAGGGCACTTATAGAATTTATGGGCCGCTTGAAATAAATAACGATGGGATAAAGAGCTACTCATTAGAGCAGAATTATCCTAATCCGTTTAATCCTGCTACAAACATTAAGTTTAGCATTCCTAAGTCCGGCTTGGTAACACTGCAAATATTTGATATACTTGGCAAAGAAGTATATACAAACAGCAAAGAGTATCAGCAGGCAGGCAGCTATACTATTAACATAGATGCTTCAAAGTTAAGTTCAGGCACTTACTTCTATAAACTTTCTTCCGGCAAGTTTACAGAGACAAAGAAGATGCAGATACTTAAATAAAAGTTATGTGAGTAATGAAAAGCAGGCAGATATTAAATGCCTGCTTTTTTTATGCCTGAATACATTAGAAGAAGAGATTCTTGCCCGATGGTCATAAAAAAGATAGCAGAGCCGGATTTTTAAGCACACTACAACCGAAAGCCGTGTCTTTGCCTCAAAATTCTGGTAAAAATTGGGTACCTGCTGCAATTAAAATGACTAATCGTAACATAAATACTTGCATAAGAATGTGTTACTATTTAAATTGCTTTTATAAAAATTAAGGAGTTTTTAATGAAAATCAAAACTATTGAGAAATACGGTGCTGTTGTAATTGAGTTAAAAGGCAATGCAATGGGCGGAGATGATACTAAAGACTTTAATGAACTTCTTCATAAATTAATTGATGAAGATAAATTAAATGTTGTAGTAGATCTTGCCGAAATTAAATTCATGAACAGTTCCGGTTTAGGTATGTTGATAAGTGGTCTTACTACCATGAAAAAAGCTAACGGAAGCTTAAAATTAGCTGCTGTTACTGAAAAAATTCAGAGTTTATTGGTAATTACAAAGTTGATTACAATTTTTGAAAATTATGATACTGCAGATGAAGCAGTTGAGAGTTTTAAGAAAGCATAAATAAGAGGATATCTTATTTGCATTTCCTTGTGTTAATGGCTTATGTTGTTCCCTCTTATGAGGGAATAAACATTTAGTTACTTATTATGTTATTTTAAGATTATAAGAGAAGGAATTAAATGAGCGTTACTATTCTTGTTGGCAGTCAGTGGGGTGATGAAGGCAAAGGAAAAATTGTTGATATATTAAGTGAAAATTATGAAATTGTAACCAGATACCAGGGCGGTGCTAACGCAGGCCATACCGTTGAAATCGGTGACAAAAAATATATTCTTCATCTTATACCCTCCGGCATTTTGCGTAAAGATGTCATTTGCGTTATCGGCAACGGAGTTGTGGTCGATCCAAATGCTCTGCTTGAAGAAATTGAACTTTTAGAGAAAAACAATATTAGTGTAAAAGGCCGTTTGTTTATAAGCCATAATGCCCACTTGATTATGCCTTATCATAAACTGCTGGATTCCATTAGTGAAAGCGGTGACGTAAAGATCGGCACTACGGGCAGAGGCATAGGGCCTTGCTATATTGATAAATATGCCCGCAAAGGTATAAAGATAGTAGATCTTTTAGACAGGGAAGGTCTTGAACAAAAAATAAGACAAAATATTATTGAAAAGAATACTATCCTTAAAAAAGTTTATGATAGAGAAGAACTTGACGCTTCTGAGATAGTAAAAGAATATGTTGAGTTCGATAAAAAAATTGACCAGTATATTAAAGATGTTCCACAGTTTTTAAATAATGCCATCTCCGAAGGCAAATCCATTCTGCTTGAAGGTGCTCAGGGTGCCTTGTTGGATGTTGACCATGGTACATATCCGTTTGTAACATCTTCCAGCCCTACAAGCGGCGGAGCATGTACAGGAAGCGGGATTCCTCCAAACAAAATTACAAATGTAGTCGGCATTGTAAAGGCATATACTACCCGCGTAGGGTACGGACCTTTCCCTACTGAGCTTCTGGATGAAGACGGAGAGAAACTTAGAAAAATTGGTGCAGAGTATGGAGCTACAACAGGCAGGCCGAGACGCTGCGGATGGTTTGATGCAGCTTTAGTTAATTATTCCTCAATGATAAATGGTCTGGATGAAGTTGCAATAACTAAGCTTGATGTCTTAAGCGAGTTTGATGAAATTAAGGTCTGTGTTGCTTATGAATTGGATGGCAAACAGCTTAAATCATTCCCAACAGATGTTGACCGCTTATCTAAAGTTAAACCTGTTTATGAGGTGTTACCAGGATGGAAATCAGACATATCCAAGGCAAGAACATTTGATGAACTGCCTGAAAATTGCAAGAAATATCTCAATTTCATTTCAGAAAAATCCAATATAAAGATAAAGATTATTTCCGTAGGTCCTAAACGGAATGAAACAATAATTATGTAATTAAAAAGCCCTTCGCACGAAGGGCTTTTTTGTTTTAAATGAACTTTGTAGGATAGGCATTCTTGCCTGTTCAGTATTTACACAAAGTGATTTGTGAAAAAATTGAATTAATAAAATTTACAGATAGATCTAAAGACTGTGTGAATAGCCAATCGGTTGGGCTTATCCCCCTTCGTAAGGGGGAAAAAGGGGGATCGGGCTTAAGAAAATTGACCAACCGGAACGAGGCCGTTAACAAAAAAAAGAATACAATTATATAATAAACAATATATGGACGGAAGAAATTTAGTCCGATTGAACAAGGTACACTTAAGAATTATAGGTTAGTGAAATAGTTTACAAAACTGCGAAACTGGAGTACTGTGTCACTATTACTGAGGCTAAAGCCTTTTGGCTTTGTTTGATTTCTTATCCCACTAGATTTAGAGACTGTGTGAAAATCATACTATCTATCCCAAATCAGGGTAATCATGATAATCGTTTAAATCCTGATTCGACAAATAAAAAGCATTAACCGTGCACTTCAAGGCGCTCTAGCTGTTTAAATATTAAAGAGATATATAAAGACGAGACGTTCTCAGAACGTCTCTACGATGCAGATGCGAGCTCTAACTGTTACTATTATTCCACTAGGAATTGTTGATCTTATTGAATTATCACCGGCTTTAGCCGCAGTAAAATTACCTTATGTTTTCTTTATCCCGTATGGGGTAAAGTAGCGGCGTTCTTTTTTAACTTGTTCAAACAGATCCAAATTCTCCTGTGGGCGGGGGAGCAGTTTGTGGTATAAATGGTATTGTATGGCTATGTTGTTCAAAGATTTTATCTTCACGCCTGCCAATTCAAGTCTGTATTGTATGTCTGTATCTTCCCCAATTGAGGGAGCTTCATATCGCTCGTCAAACCCGTTTATGGCAAGTACGTCTTCCTTATGTATGGACATGTTGCAGCCAAGCAGTCCGCGTTTCTTTTTGTTGAATAGCTTCCGCAGAAATTTATTCTTTATGTAAATACCTTTTTCGGCAGAACTGGTTGCATTCAATAAACTGTCCATAAAAAGTTTTACTAAACTCCGGTCCAAGTAGCCGGCTTTTACTTTTACAGGAGTAAGCCCTATTGTAATTCTCCCTGAAAGGTTGACACGGCGGCCTGTCAGGCAGCAATTGTTCTCTTTATTTAAGAAATGTTCCTTTACAAAATCTTTGTGTGGAACGCAGTCTCCGTCAACAAAAATCAGGTAGCCGGAGCCGGCTTCCATAATTGCTCTGTTGTAAATTTTGTTTTTCCGGAAACCCTTATCCTCGTGCCATATATGTTTTATGGGAAAAGAGTAATCATTCTTTATTTCATCAAGCTGCTTAATTACTTCTTTGCGTGAGCCATCGTCGGCGATGATAACTTCAAAGTCCTTAAATGACTGCGCATCAAAGCCTGCAAGCAATATCTTAAGATAATGTATATTATTATAAAAAGAGATTATTATGGAAACTGAACTCATTCCTTATCCGTCACAATCTTTTTTAATTTCGCTTTCTCTTTTTTTCTGTTATAAGCGGACTTGTTTTCCTCAACCTTTGGAGGCTTTTGCGGAAGCGGAATCCTTTTTTTATCTTTTTTTATTTCTATTTTCATAACGAATAATTACTTTAGAATATGGCATAAATAAATGGTGCCAATGCAGAGCCTTGTGTTAATATTATCAGTCCTCCAAGAAGAACTAAGAATAAAATTATTGGCAACAGCCACCATTTTTTTCTTACTTTAAGGAACTGCCAAAGTTCCGAAACTATTGAAAGTTTAGACATAAAGAATCCTTTGTTTAAAATTGTCTTTCAAAATCTATTTTAGCAACTGAAGTGTTTTCCCTTTTGATCCAGTAAGAGCTAACTTTTTTGTCAGTATTTATATTTAGCGGGTCTTTCCCAATAATCCTGAAAATAAGAGCCATAGGGGTAATAATCAGATAAAAAAGTATTGTAAGGATAATTCTTGAGGTGAAAAATCCAAGTATAATGGAGAATCCCATCCACACTTTATTCAATGGCTTAAGAACTGCCGGAATAAACAAACCCGTGAGTATAAAGAGTAATGCAATTATGCCATAAACATAATAATGCGTTTTACCAAAGTACAAAAGAAGCATTGCAATTATTAATATAACTGAGCCAATTGTTATTCCAAATTTGCGTAAATCTTTTTTTGTTTCTTTTATATTCTTTAATTCTTGTAAAATCATATGTTAATCCAGTTCAAATTCTTTTTTCCAATCTGTATCTTTATCAAGCGGCTTCATCTTGGTCTTGTCCAGAATAAAATTTCCGAGTACAAGATAATCCATGTTTGTGCGCATGAAGCATTTAAAAGCGTCCCGGGGACTGCATACAATAGGTTCACCTCTAACATTAAACGAGGTGTTAATAATAACCGGACAATTATTGTCATTATGGAATTGTTCAATAGTCTTATAATAAAGAGGGTTAGTCTCTTTATGCACTGTCTGAATACGCGCTGAGTAATCTATATGAGTAATAGCAGGTATGTTTGAGCGAACGATATTTAATTTGTTAATACCCCATAGCTTTTCTTCCTCTGAAGTCATCTTTCTTCTATGCTCTTCTTTAACATTTGCTACTAAAAGCATATAAGGGGAGGCGCAGTCGATATCAAAATAATCTGAAACTTTATCACTCAGCACTGATGGGGCAAAGGGTCTAAAGCTTTCTCTAAACTTAATTTTCAAATTCATAGTTGCCTGCATTTCGGAAGACCTGGCGTCTCCAATAATTGTGCGGGAACCTAAAGCGCGGGGACCAAATTCCATTCTTCCCTGGAACCACCCGATAACTTTTTCTGAAGCTATCAATTTGGCAACTGCTCCGGGGATATCTTTTTCATTTACAAATGAATGTTCAATATTATTTGATGCAAGGAAGTGTTCAATTTCATCGGCTGTATATTCAGGGCCTAAATAAGAACCTTTTTGAAAATCATTTACGCCGTCAGCCTTGCGTTCATTTTCTAAATAAGCGTACCAGACTGAAAGGGCGGCACCTAGTGCTCCGCCGGCATCTCCTGCAGCCGGCTGAATCCAGACATTTTTAAAAGGCCCTTTTCTTAAAAGTTCACCATTAGCTACACAATTTAAAGCTACGCCGCCGGCAAGAACAACGTTCTCCATTTTGGTCTCATTATAGACGTGATGACCCATTTTTAGCACTATTTCTTCAGTCACTTCCTGAACAGAGCGTGCTAAATCCATTTCTTTTTGCGTTAATTCAGACTCTGGCTTTCTGGGAGGCCCGCCGAATAGTTTGTCAAATTTTTTACCGGTCATAGTAAGTCCGGCGGAATAATTAAAATATTCCATGTTCATTTTAAAGGAGCCGTCATCCTTAACGTCAATCAGTTCCTTTAGTATGATATCTTTATAAATAGGGTTGCCGTAAGGGGCAAGGCCCATCACTTTATATTCACCTGAATTTACTTTAAAACCTGTATAGTATGTAATTGCGGAATAGAGTAAGCCGAGTGAATGGGGAAACTTGATATCCGCCAACAACTCAATTTTGTTTCCGTTTCCAATTCCGTAAGATGAAGTTGTCCATTCTCCCACGCCATCCATAGTAATAATAGCAGCATTCTGAAAAGGGGATGGATAAAAAGCTGAAGCAGCATGTGAAAAATGATGTTCGGGAAATAAAATCTGTCCTGCAAAACCGGTTTCATTTTTAATATACTCTTTCATCCAAAGTTTTTCTTTAATCCATAAAGGCATTGCCTTTAAAAAAGAAGAAATTCCTTTTGGTGCAAAAGCAAGATAAGTTTCTAAAATTCTTTCAAATTTAAGAAATGGCTTATCATAAAAAGCGACATATTCTACCTCATTTATAGAAATGCCCGCAAATTTCAAGCAAAACTCAATAGCATTCTTCGGGAAGTTATGGTCATGCTTCTTCCTTGTGAACCGTTCTTCTTGTGCAGCAGCAATAATCTCGCCGTCTTTAACTAAGCAGGCAGCGCTGTCATGGTAAAATGCCGATATTCCTATTATGTACATTGTTTTAAAATAATTAGCAAAATACAAATATAACACAGTGTAAAATAAGGCAAAAGGGAAATAAGCCATTCAAAAAATTTCCTGTGTGAACTTAATACTAAAAATAATTTAAGATTGCTGATTGCAAGTAAATTTTAATATTATTCCGGGGTCTGTTAGACTTCCGATATTTGTTAAATGGAGAAAAATTCTTATATTGTAACGTTTTTATTGCAATTAGGGATATTAAATTCTTGGCAGTTAATGAATTGTTTCTAAACCAAAAATCAATAAATATGGACTTCAACAGAATAGTAAAAGTTAAAGAGAGCAAATCCAAAAAAGGATCAGTGCTATATTGGATGAGCCGTGACCAGAGAGTCTGTGACAACTGGGGTCTTTTATTTGCTCAAAAATTAGCAAAAGATAACAATAGTCCGCTTTTGGTAGTGTTTTGCTTAAATCCTTTCTATATACAGGCAGGAATAAGGCATTACAGTTTTATGTTTTCAGGATTGGAGAAGGTTGAAAAGCAATTGAAAGAATTGAATATTCCATTTTTTTTACTTTCAGGTGCCCCCCGTTTAGTAATACCGGAGTTTATAAATAAATATAAAATATCAGACTTAGTTTCTGATTTTGATCCGTTAAAGACTAAAAGAATTTGGCAAAGGGATGTTGTCAGGGTTGTAAATATTTCCGTTTATGAAGTCGATTCACACAACATCATACCTTGCTGGGCTGCTTCAAATAAAATGGAAATTGGGGCATATACATTTCGTCCAAAAGTAGATAAACTTTTACCACAATATCTGGAAGAAATTCCTTTACCCGAAGTAATGCCGAAAGTTATTGAAAATGAAAATATTAACTGGCCCTCAGTTGCTGATAGTCTTAAAGTGGACATGAATATCCTGCCGGTTAATGATTACTTAGCCGGTGAAGATGAAGCTTTGTTAAGATTAAATGATTTTGTTGAGAAAAAACTGGAAAACTATAGTGAGCTTAGGAATGATCCTGTTAAAGACGCACAGTCCGGTTTATCTCCCTATCTTCATTATGGGCAGATATCATCGCAAAGAATAGCTTTAAATATTCAAAAACTTGGTCTTGAAGATATGGCCTCAGGTTTTCTGGAAGAGTTAATTGTCAGAAAAGAGTTGGCGGATAATTTTTGTTTTTATAATACAAAATATGACTCCATTGAAGGATTCCCTGACTGGGCTCTTCAGTCCCTTAATAAACATAAAATCGATAAAAGGGAATATTTATATTCCTTGGAAGAATTTGAAAATGCTAAAACTCATAGCGCTTTATGGAATGCTGCCCAGACTGAATTATTGAAAAAAGGTAAAATCCATGGTTATATGAGGATGTACTGGGCTAAAAAGATTCTCGAGTGGGGAAAGGATCCGGAAGAATCATTAAAAATTGCCAATTTCCTAAATGATAAATATAGCTTGGATGGGCGTGATCCAAACGGATATACCGGTACTGCCTGGTCAATCGGAGGTGTGCATGACAGAGCGTGGATGGAAAGACCGGTTCTTGGCAAGATCCGTTACATGAATGAAACCGGGTGCCGAAGAAAATTTGATGTTGACCAATATATCCAGTTGGCTAACGGATATGGGGAGTGATTTTATAGAACAAAACCTGTTGGACAGTAAACCGTTCTCCCTACCACAGTAGACAATATTATCTAAAACGGTTATATTTCGTGTACGTTTCTATTCCTATAATTTATTAGACTCCTATTCCGTTAATCTCCTGTTGTTAAAACTTTTCTATCAAATTATAATGAAGCACTTTTTAAAGAATTACTTATAAAAGGAGTAGCCTTTACGCTACGATCTTACTAGATGGCGCTAACTTTAAATAAGTAAAAAATGTTCGATTATTAATAAACCGTAAAGTTTATCCAACCCGTAATTTGCAGGGACCGATAAACCAAATAATCAATAAAAATAGAATTATCTTCAATAATGCTGCCTGATCTGTTCAAAATAAAACGAAGTGATGTCGTTGTAATTGTATGTTTTTTAATTTATGCCATCAGTTTTAAATTAATACACAATATTACTCCTCAAACCGTAGGGTCTATCCCTATCTTTATAATCAGTTTTGCCGGCGTTAAGCTCGGGATAAAAAAGGGATTAGGATATGCACTAATAGGTGCGGCTATAAGCTGGCTGCTTTATTACAGTGTTCAATATAATCATTTCAGTACGCTTGCCATAACTTCGGTAGTATACATTCTGTTTGGTGGTTTTTCAGGATATATTCATATGTTAAAGGAAAAAGTTCTTCAAAAAAATGGAACTCTCAAAAAAGAAATGGAAATGAGGGCTCAATTTGAAAAAGAACTTCAGCTAATAAAAGATGATTTGGAAGACAAAGTAGAAATACGGACATCTGAGCTTACGGCAGTTAATAAATTACTGAAGAATGAAATCGAGAACAGAGAGCTCGTAGAGCAGAAGCTGAATTCCAGATTGAAATTTGAAATTTTGATTTCCGAAGTTGCTCAAAAATTTGCAAATGTTCTGGACATCGAAGAAATTGATGATTTAATAAATACAACACTGAAAGATTTAACGGACTTTATTGGTTTTGACAGGGGCTATATATTCTTTAAGGAAGAGGGAAGTCCGGTTCATATAAGGAAATATTTTTATCATAAAGAGAATATTCCTAATGGGTTATCTACACCGATGATTGATATCAGCGAATATCAAGTGTTGGGAAAATATGTTTTCCTGGAAAATCAAATTTTATTTTCGGAAAATCAAAGGGATTCCTCTTATAAGGATGAAGTTGCAAAATTATTAGAAAAGTTTGGTGTAAATGCAATAATTGTATCTGCAGTGCAGTTCAAAGATAGGCCCGTCGGGTTTATAGGATTTGACCAGGCTTTAAAAAGAGATACCTCCAACCCGGTAGATTTGATCTTTATAAAATCGATTGAAAAAATCATTGAAGGAGCAATCGGTAAAAAAATAATTTTTGACGAATTAAGGACTAATAAAAAAAGATTTGAAAATATATCAAATATTATTGCTGATTTTGCATTTTCAATTAATGTTGTCAATGGTGAAGTAGGTAGTCTGGAGTGGGTAACAGATGCTTTTTTCATTAAAACAGGTTATTCAAAATCGAAAGAGATGTTTGAAAAAGGCTGGCAGGATGTCATTTATTCTGAAGATTTATCTAAATTGTATGAAAGCTTCACAAAAGCTATCAATAAAAAGTCTGTTGTTGATGAATTAAGAATGATAACTTTCAATGGCTCGGTAAGATGGTTTAAATTCTTTATCGAACCGGAATTTGATGCTGAAGGAGACGTTAATAAAATAATTGGCGGTGCCCAGGATATTACTCTTCAAAAAACCTTTGATGATATATTGCTTCAGAATGAAAAAAAATTCCATTTGATTTTTGACAACAATCCATTTCCAATGATGCTGGTTGATTCAAGAAGTCTTGATATCTTAGAAATTAATTCTTCAGCCGTAATCCAGTATGGTTATACTAAAGAAGAATTATTAACAATGAACTATTCACAGTTTTACTTGGACGAAGATAAGACTGCAAATATTGCTGAGTTAAGTGACCCGCACAAAAGTTTCTCAGATCCAAATTTGGTTAAGCATCTGGCAAATGATAACAAAGTATTGGTAGTAGAAACATATTCCCATAAAATGTTATTTGATAATAAATCGGTTTTTCTTGTCATTCCGCTTGATGTTACAGAGAAAATAAAAATCGCTAATGAAAATAAACTTCTCGCACATTCAATTAAGTCTATTCAGGAATGTGTATCAATTACAGACGAAAAGAATACAATAATATATGTAAATGATGCGTTTTGTAAAACTTATGGCTATGAAAGTTGTGAGTTGGTCGGCAAAAACATAAGCATCCTTCACGGCTCAAGTGTTCCAACAGATTATTCTGACAAAGTAGCTGTAAAAACGTTAGAAGAAGGCTACAGAGGGGAATTTCTAAATAGAAAGAAAAATGGAATTGAGTTCCCAATAAGTCTGACTACGTCTAATGTAAAAGATGAAAATGGAGAAATACTGGCTTTAATCGGAGTAGCGACTGATATATCAGACAGAAAAGAGAATGAAAAAGCATTACTTGATGCCGCAAATTATGCGCAGCTTGAAAAAGCTAAGACTGAAACAATAATAAAAAGTATAGGTGAATCCGTAAGGATTGTTGATCTAAAATTCAATATATCCTATCAGAATGAGATATGTGAAGAGCATTTTTCCATTAAGAGTGGAAAGCCCTGTTATAGTTTGTTTAATAGAGAAAAGCCATGTGAAGATTGCCCTCTGTTTGTTTCTAATTGGGACGGGCATATTTTGCATAGAGAAAAAGTTATTGATAGTAAGGATACAACCAGATATTACGATCTGACAATATCTGCCTTAAAGGATTCTGCCGGAAACATAACAAGCGTAATAGAACTTGCTAAAGAAACCACCGCCAAAAAAGAAATTGAATTGTCTCTTAAAGAAAAAGTTAGCCAACTGGAGCTTATCAGCGGATTAATTTTTGGTTTCAAAGATATTTTTAATATAAAAAGTCTAATTAAATATATCTATGATGTCTTTCCTGAGTACATTCCAAATGTTGACGGAATGAGTGTACAGCTATACGATAGCGGCAGAGATGAACTCTATGGAGCTAAGAATCTATTGTTTGATGACGCAGAATATAGGAAAAAATCAACTAATAAAATTAGTTTTACAAATTTGGCAGGACGCTGTTTCTTAGAATCAAAACCAATTTATATTGAAGATTGCAAAACCTCCAGTCTAAATGATAAAGGATATTTCTTAGATAATAAAATTATTTCTACTGTTATGGTCCCTTTGGCTATCAAGCAGAAGAAAATAGGTGTGCTAAGGTTCGACAATAAAAACAAAGTAAATGCATTTAGCCATAATGATATAGAGTATTTTCAGGTAATAGCAGAGCAGTTGGCGATGTTGATTGAAAATGATAAATTAATTGAAGGAATTAAGAACTCAGAAAAAGAATTGGCTGACAGTAAAGATTACCTTAATAATATGATTAACGCTTTACGAATGGGAGTTATTGCTATAGAGCCGGAGACCCATACTGTTGTTGACATTAATAAATATGCTGTCGAGTTAATTGGTGCGCCAAGGGAATATTTGTTAGGTAAAATGTGCCATAAATTTATATGCCCTGCCGAAAGGGATAAGTGCCCTGTTACGGATCTGCATCAGGAGGTCGATTCATCCGAGAGAATTTTACTTAATTATAAAAATGAAAAGATTCCGATTCTAAAAAGCGTAGTCCCAATTACCTATAAAGAGAAAAAGTACTTAGTA
>JAUZPC010000450.1 GCA_030706105.1 Bacteroidota bacterium
AAAGAACTGGTTGCACGCTCGCTTCATTTTAAAAGTAAAAGAAGGAATAAACCCTTTATTGCCGTAAACAGCGGTGCCATTGCTGAAAATCTTATTGAGAGTGAATTGTTCGGGCCCAAGAAAGGGGCTTTTACCGGGGCAATATCAGACCAAGAGGGATTAATAAAAGCAGCAGACGGCGGGACTTTGTTTCTGGATGAGATAAGTGAACTACCGCCAAATCTGCAAGTTAAACTGCTGCGAGTCCTGCAGGAAAAAGAGATTACACCAGTTGGTACAACTTATACCATACCGGTAAACGTAAGGTTTGTGGCCTCAACAAATAGAGATTTAAAAAGCGAAATAGAAGCGGGAAAATTTAGAGAGGATCTGTATTATAGGCTAAATGTTATTGAAATACATATACCGTCACTAAAGGAACGTGAAGAGGATATTCCGCTTTTAGCTGACCATTTTTTGGATAAATACAGAAAAGAATTAAACAAAAACATTAAAGGAATTGATTCCGATGCGCTGCGCGCTTTAATGAATTACGAATGGAGGGGTGAAATTCGTGAATTGGAGAATATTATGGAAAGAGCCGTAATATTTTCAAAATCTGATTTTATTAGTTTAATGGATTTGCCGCCGAACTTCAGGCCATCAGCGGAAGTAATTGACTATGCAAAGGTCGGTTCATTAGAAGACTCAGTAAGAAGATTTGAACGTGAGTTTATTGTTAAGACTCTTGAAAACAATAATTACAACAAAGAAAAAGCTGCTGAGCTTATGCAGGTAGGATTATCAACGCTTTACAGAAAACTTAAGGAATTGGAAATTAAGGCCTAAATTATATGTAATGCCGGTAACATATATGGTTACCGGCACTATTTACTGAAATATTTTTTAATAATTAGATAGTCTACTCAAAAATACTGTCTTTTAAATTAGTGTTAATTTCAATTGACTTAAGGATTAAATTAACTTCCTGAGCACCAATTTTCTGATTAATCTTATATGGTACTTGGAATCCCATAAAATCTTTATAATCTGAATAGTTAATTTCCTGTGTCATATTGCCTTGCGGTGTTGACATTTCTTTTATTTCCTTAACTTTTAAGAAAGAATCCTTATCATAGTACTCAACCCATTTGTTTTCCGGAGACTTAGAAAATTCAATCTTGTAAGCATCTTTATCATTAACTTTTTCAATCCCAACTAAAGTCATATTAATATGTAAAGAATCCAACTGTGTAGCAATATACATATTAGCTTCAATAGATAACTTCTCCAATTCAGTACCGGTAATTTCAATCACTTTATCTTGAGCTTTCATATATGCCTTAGAACCATCAAAGACAACAGTCTGCTCCATACCGGCAACTTCAACAACATTTTTCAATTTATTTGGAGCCTTCTGATACATGGTAATTTTAAGAGTCATACCCTGCATGGTAGCAGTCATAAACATAGTTCTATCTTTAATATTGAGGTAAGCATCTCTTCCGCCAATTGCATCGACATACTTTTCAATAATCTGTTTCGGAGTAATAGAAATTTTTTCATCAGTTTTAGTCTGAGCAGAAATAGTAAAAACTATGGAGAATAAAAACAAGAGCACAAAGAGCTTTTTCATAATATGCCTTTAATAATAATTTAGAAATAAAGAATAAAAATAACAAGAAAGGGTTTAAAAAGAAAAAAGGGCGCTTGCAGAAACGCCCTTATAAGCAAGATCTAAAGCCTTATTTTGGCTTAGCTTCACTAACAATAATGTTACGACCTTTAATGTCTTTTCCATTAAGTGATGAAATAGCATTGCTTGCTTCAGATTCAGATTCCATTTCAACGAAACCAAATCCACGTGATCTGCCGGTCTGACGATCAGTAATAACTTTAGCAGAAACAACTTTACCAAACTCTTCAAATGTAGCTTTGAGGGTATCGTCATTTACTGCCCATGGGAGACTCCCCACGAAAAGTTTTGTACTCACTAAATTACCTCTAAAATATTGAATGAAACACAACGGTTTAAAACCGCAGTTTAATATACTATTAATCTTGGATTAAAACAAAAAATTATGAAAAATTTTTATTTATTTTTTAAAAAAACCTTAAAAAAGTGTAAGTTATCACTTCAAATAGCTAAAAATGTTCCTGTTTCAGCCTGAAAATGCTCCAATCTTCCAGCGGTTTGGCACCCAGTGATAAATAGAAATCAATTGCGGATTTGTTCCATTTTAGCACCGACCACTCTACTCTCCCGCATTTTTTTTCTTTTGCAATCTCAATTATCTTTTTAAGTAATGCCTTGCCTATTCCTTTCCCTCTGTAATCAGGTTTTATATAAATATCTTCTAAATATATCCCGGGTTTACTTAAAAATGTTGAAAAATTAAAGAAATAAAGTGCCTGCCCGACTGGAACATTATTATACTCCGCAATCAGAATTTTTGCATATTGATGCTCAAATAAATTATGTGCCAGCAGTTCTTCAGTGGCAAAAACTTCATTAGAGAGTTTCTCAAAATGGGCAAGTTCCTTAATTAATGCTAAGATTACAGGGATATCTTTTTTTTCAGCTTCTCTGATATATAGGCTCATAGACTTTCTTTCTTTGTAAAATATTTATTCTCAATAAAAATAACTGCTTTAGCAAATATATAACCTGCGGCGCAACCGAAAAGAGCGCCTCCCAAAATATCTGACGGATAATGAAGCCCAAGATAAATTCTTGACAAAGCAACAAGAAAGGCCGTAACGAATAAAATGTGCTTCAATTTGGGATAAAGTAGAGTAAAAAACATTGCAGCTGCAAAATTATTTACTGCATGGTTTGAA
>JAUZPC010000451.1 GCA_030706105.1 Bacteroidota bacterium
GGTTTAATTACAGCTTTGTTAGTTTCAAATGTAATACCTTCAAGAACTATTGCCTGTCCAACTTTAATTACATCATCGTCAGGATTCAATGGATCAGTACCGCGTCTAACTTCAACACCATCATTAACTGAACCGCCATCTGTATCGGCTTTTAGCGGATCTGTTTTATATTTCATTACTTCTTCACCGTCTTTTAAACCGTCTCCGTCAGTATCAGCATTCAATGGATCTGTATGGTATTTCATAATTTCATTATAGTCGCTTAAACCGTCACCATCAGTATCAACTTTTAAAGGATCTGTTCTGTATTTCATTACTTCATCACCGTCATTTAAGCCGTCACCATCGGTATCTGCTTTTAACGGATCGGTTTTATATTTCATTACTTCATCACCGTCATTTAAGCCGTCACCATCTGTATCTGCTTTTAATGGATCGGTATGGTATTTCATAATTTCATCATAATCACTTAAACCATCACCATCGGTATCTGCTTTTAATGGATCAGTATGATATAGCTTTACTTCCTGTCCGTCAGTTAATCCGTCGCCATCGGTATCAGGATTCCTTGGATCAGTTCCTAATTGCTCTTCTTCATCATTCGTTAAGCCATCATTATCAATATCTTTAGGTCCGCCGCCGAACAAAAGGCCAACTCCGGCGAAGTAATAACAATCAGGTGGTTTTCCATTTTTATAATAATTAAGATTGTCGGTAGTAGTGACTGTAACCCCTACATTAAAATCTATATCGGCGCTTTCACCAAGTGCCAGTTTATAACCTATACCAACAGGCAGAATTCCTGCACCTCCGTTTTTTTTAACTTCCTTTACAGATGGAGTTGTTGGGAATGTTTTAACTTTATAATACATTCCGCCCAAGCCCGCAAATATGTATGGATATGAATCTTCGTTCATAAGCTTATATATTGCTCTTACATCAAACGGTGCTATATCGGTTTTATAATATTCATGATTGAAGCCCAATCCTGCATAAGCTCCGTATCCTGCACCGGCTTCGAGATTGAAATATTCGGAGACACCAAAACGGACAAAAATCCTGCCCAAGTATGATGTTTTAATATATCTTGTCCCTGATGGATATTCATCTATGGGGAGTAAAGCATTAATTTGAATGCCTACTTTTGTATCTTCAGATTTACTCTGAGAAAAAGCTAAAGGAGCCAACAAGGTTAGTAAAAGAAATATAATAGAAATTTTTTTCATTTATTGCCTCAATTATTATAGAATTCTGACTTTTGAACTGTAAGTTATTATATTGTTACGATTTACAATGTGAGCAATAGCGCACAACTCTAAAAATTTTATTATTCTGTTTATTTTCTCAAAAATCGCCTTTACCCATTTCATCTTTTATAAGAAAAACTAATAAAATTTAATTTATAAGCCCTGGTTTTCATGAATTTTTGATCAACAACTACATCTACGGGAAATGGTATTCAAGTGTATTTGCCCTGTTGAGGTATTTAATCTGCGGTTCATACAATTTCTTTTTGAAACACCTGACCCCTATTGCTAAATTTTCTCTTATTTTTGCTGCATTTATTTTTATATCTGGTGAGCCGGCTAAAGCCAATTTCAATTGTCTTAATTACTACAAATTAAACTAGGGAAGGTATTAATTATTACTCCCGTAATGGAGAAAAATAAAGGCAGCCAAAACAGCTGCCCTTAATAATTGCAAATTACTGCATGCATTATTTAGTACGCTTAAATTCTATCCTCCTGTTCTTCTCTCTGCCTTCAGGAGTATCATTCGAAGCTATAGGAAATGCCTTACCATATCCTTTTGTTTCCATTCTTGCAAAATCAATACCTTTATCGACCAACCACTGCTTAACAGCTTCGGCTCTTCTTAGTGATAATATCATATTGGATTTATCTTTACCGACATTATCAGTATATCCCGCAATTTCGACAAAAACATCCGGATTAAACTTCAAGGTCTGCAGTACTTTTTTTAATGTTATTTCTGATTCCGGTTTTATAACAGCTTTATTTGTTTCAAAGGTTATGCCTTCAAGTACTACTGCATCACCTATCTTCATTACATCGTCATTAGGGTTCAACGGATTAGAACCGCGCCCAACTTCAACACAGTCATTAACTGAACCGCCGTCTGTATCAGCTTTGAGAGGATCGGTTTTATATTTCATTACTTCTTCACCATCTTTTAAGCCGTCGCCGTCTGTATCAGCATTCAATGGATCTGTATGATATTTCATAATTTCATCATAGTCACTTAAGCCGTCACCATCAGTATCAATTTTCAATGGATCGGTTTTGTATTTCATTACTTCATCGCCATCACTTAAACCGTCACCGTCTGTATCTGCTTTGAGAGGATCTGTCTTATAAGTCAATACTTCTTCACCGTCATTCAGGCCGTCGCCATCTGTATCTGCCTTTAACGGATTAGTATGGTATTTCATAATTTCATCATAATCACTTAACCCATCACCGTCTGTATCTGCTTTTAATGGATTAGTATGATATTTCATTACTTCATCCCCGTCACTTAAACCGTCGCCATCTGTATCGGGATTCTTCGGATTAGTTCCCAATTGTTCTTCTTGCCAATTCAGCAAACCATCATGGTCAGCATCTTTAGGGCCTCCGCCAAACATCACTCCTACTCCGGCAAAATAATAATAATCAGGCATCTTACCGTTTTTAAAATAATTAAGATTGTCAGTTGTTGTCATGGTAGCACCCATATTGAAATCCATATCGGCACTTTCTCCTAATGCCAGCTTATAACCTATACCAACAGGCAGAATTCCTGCA
>JAUZPC010000452.1 GCA_030706105.1 Bacteroidota bacterium
GATTCAGCAACTGCTATTTTTGTACCTTCTTTAGGGTTCAGATAAACATATCTGCCGTTGCAGTCGGTTTTCATGGCCAAAGCTTTATTTGTATCTTTGATGTAAACAACCCCGGCATCACAGCCCGGACCAGTAACAGTATTAGTTCTTACCATTGAATCATACTGTTCATAAACCCATCTTTTAGAAGCAATATTAGGTGACCCGAGTAGTTTGATAAACGAATCCTGTACAGTTCCTTTTACTTCCAAGGATGCAGGATTAAAGTTTCTAACTTCCTTTAAGTATTCGGGTTCTTTAGTTTCTCTGATATATACAGGGGCTCCTCCGCCAAGTACTAACTCATAAGAAGGTATTTCTGCTTTTACTTTTCCTTCATATTCTATATGCAGAATTCCGTCGTCGGTAGCTTCGCCAACTATCTCACAGTGAAGGTCCCACTTGTTAAAAACCGCTTTAACATTATCTTCATAACCTTTTTTAACACAAACGAGCATTCTTTCCTGGCTTTCGGAAAGCATAATTTCATAGGCCGTCATTCCTTTTTCACGCAAAGGAACTTTATCCAAATTTACTCTCATTCCCGATTCACCTTTTGCGCTCATCTCACTTGTTGAGCAGGCAATTCCGGCGGCTCCCATATCCTGAATACCAATTAGCCAGCCGCTGCGTATAATTTCAAGAGAAGCCTCAAGTAAAAGCTTTTCGGTAAAAGGGTCTCCAACCTGAACGGAAGGTCTTTTAGCTTCTGATTTTTCAGAAATTTCTTCAGAAGCAAAGGTAGCGCCGTGGATTCCGTCTCTGCCTGTAGAGGAGCCGACAATCATAATAGGGTTTCCGGCACCCTTTGCCGTAGCGCTTGCAGTTAAGTCAGTTTTTACAATGCCTACAGACATTGCATTTACAAGAGGATTATCCTGGTAGCATTCATCAAAATAAACTTCACCTGCAATTGTAGGAACGCCAAAGCTGTTGCCATAGTCGCCAATTCCTTTAACAATTCCGTCAAAAAGAAATCTGGTACGGGCGTTTTCCAATGAACCAAATCTAAGTGAGTTAAGGGAGGCAATAGGCCGGGCGCCCATAGTAAATATATCCCTTTGAATTCCTCCAACCCCGGTTGCTGCTCCTTGGTATGGCTCAACAGCGGATGGATGATTATGAGACTCAATTTTGAAACAAACTGCCAAACCATCGCCTATATCAATAAGACCGGCGTTTTCTTCACCGGCACCAACAAGTAACCGTCCTCCGGAGCGTGGGAGTGTTTTTAATAAGGCAATTGAATTTTTATAGCTACAGTGCTCGCTCCACATTACTGAAAAAATGCCAAGTTCAGTAAAAGAAGGGGTTCTGCCGAGTATTTTAATTATTTTATTGTATTCATCGTTAGTAAGGCCGTGTTCTAAAGCTAATTCAAGGGTTACTGTTTTTTCTATCATTTAATAGTCCTGTTGCAAATATCTTTTTAATGTGTAGCCCAAATATAATGAAAAATGGAATCATTTAGATTATATAGTTGGCAAGTTGCAAAGTTATAAAGTTATAAAGTTGAATGTTGTAAAGTTTGTAAAAGTTGAATGTTGTAAAGTTGAAAGTTTGTAAGGAAGTAAAAAATACAATCCCGTCACTATTTGTTCGCGGAAATTTTCTTATGCCCTTGGAAAGTGTTTACATGACAGACATACTTGACTCTTGAATGATTGTAACGAATATTAAAGATCTATGTTAGAGTATTAATTGATATCCACAGTTATCAATTTTCCGCCTTACTTTAAATCTAATAAAATATTTTTTTGAGTTAGGAGCAAAGGATAAAAAATTATCTTTTTTATAGTCTTTAGACAATTTTATAATATCTGCTGCAAGCTCAGCATAATTATTCTTGATAATAATAATTGAATCTGAATTTGCGTTAAAAACTCGCTCCACTAAAATGTCAGAGGAAATAGCTTCCCCATTTTTATAATCAATATAATCAACCACAACAGCTGAATCAATTTCGGGTGACATCACCCAGGTTATGCAACCGCGATATGTTGTGTCGATTGGCTCGCTAACAAAACCAAAGTCTATTTCATGGCTTGATGGCATTATGGCAAAATCGTTATTTAATTTATCAGGAGGGTAAATAAAATACTTAAATATAATTGTTATATTAGAAGTATCTTTCAAATAAGTGATTTTTGCAAGGTTCTTTTTAGTAACATCTTCATAGAAGGGGTGGTAGCTTATTGAATTACTGTCAAGTCCAACAATTTTAATGTTTTTAGGGCTAAATCTTTCGATATCAAATGTGATTTTATAAGAAGTTTCGAGTCCTGCTATTAGTGCAATTCTATTTATTTCAAACTTTGCATCTGCAAGACAAAATATTTGCGGGTAACATCTTGCCGATAGAATAAATAGAGACAATAAGAAAGTAATTATTTTTTTCATTTTTATCTACTAAGGATAACGGTGATACAAATTTCTTTTGCAATATAAATAAATACTTTTCTTATTGCAATCTGAGACGAATAATCATTTTATAAAGGTGCCGTTGTCTGTCAATTATCTCAAATCCGATATGGTAACCGAATATTGTTTTGCCCTTTTCGCCCACCATTAAAATAGTGGGCTTGGTGGTTTCTTCCTTGTAATTATTCAATTGTGCATTCATAAAAACTTGGAACCCATAAATGGGTGGGATATTGACCATTTATCGGTCAAGAAGTGATTTGCACATGAATGTATAAAACCAATTTATTGGTTTCTAAACCGGAATGATGTTATAAGTTAAATCAGATTAAAATTTTTTCCAAGCC
>JAUZPC010000453.1 GCA_030706105.1 Bacteroidota bacterium
CTTTCTACAGCATCTCCGCACCATGGACAAAACTTCATCCCTTTGAATACCGCACCGAAACATGAAGGACAGGAAGCTGCAGTCAATACAGAGCGGCAATAATTACAGCAGGTACAATCGGCAGAAACATTTGCACCGCAATTGGGGCACTGTAAGGTCATTTTTTCAGTCATAGATATATGCTCCGTTATAATTATTTTATATTAGTCACTTTATTATTGCATATCCAAATGCGTAAAATCAACTTTTACCTCGTTATTAGTCCTTCACTGTTATAGGTTTTAAAGAAAACAGGTAATTGTGTTGACATATGATAACACATGTAATAATATTATTACATGTGAAATAAATATATAAAATTGTGAGGGATGCATATGAATATGGATTTGGGCAAAGGTTTTAACTTTAGCGTCGGCGGAGGCATCACGACAGACCAATTATTTATACTTGGTGCTGTTATATGCGGTGTTGTTCTGGTTGTTGGGGCTCTGAATTTTATATTTCTGGGAATGATAAAAAGGGAAATGAAATCAGAATTCTTGAGATTGCATGAAAAGATCGATTCAATCGCAAAAACTCTTAAGGATGTTGAGTGAGTATGGTAGATTCCGAAGATAAGCTGGATTCTGAATTAATATCGGGAGATGAGCTGGTAAAGATTTTTGATGCACTGTCGCATCCTATGAGAATAAAGATAATGGCGACTTTGAAGGAGCATAGACAGCATGTAAGTGAGCTGGCACGAATGGTCAATATCAGCAGGCCGCTGTTATATATGCACCTGCAGAAATTAGAGTCTGCCAAGCTTGTAAAAAGCAGCATGGAGATATCGGAAGGCGGAAAAGCAATGAAGTTTTACGCTGCTGTTGAATTTGAAATACTTGTAAACCCTAAATTATTGACTGCGGCATCTGAAAGCATACAAGAATAATAAGTGCGGGTATAAGAAGCATTAACATGCTATAATAAAAGAATAACACCGGAACAAGGGAGTGAAAGGTCTTTGAACCAGGATATTCAATTCATCCAGACGAAAATTAACCTGCCTCAACTAAGGGCAAATCACTTGAAACGGCCAAGACTCTTAGAAAAGTTGAACAATGTATATGACTATAGACTAGTAACCGTTACAGCTCCAGCCGGCTTCGGAAAGACAACTTTTCTTACGGCATGGGTCAATGCAGCAGGCTTAAATAGAAAAACTGCTTTTTCGTGGCTGTCTCTAGATGAGTATGACAATGAACCGGAATTCTTCTGGACTTATTTTTTGATGTCTTTTCACAAGACTGTCGAGCCAATATGCCAAATTCTAAAAAATGTTTCTTTATTTCAAAATCAAAATTCAATATATAAGGCAGGCATATCCTTCCTGATAAATGAGATCTCCAATATGAATTCGGAATTCGTCGCAGTTCTTGACGATTTTCATGTAATAAGCGATGCGTCTATACTGGAAGGAATGAAATTCCTTATCCGCAACATGCCTCCAAATATGCATGTAGTGATTTCAGGAAGGTCTATGCCGGAATTAGGGACGGCAAGACTTAGAGCAGCGGACAGTCTGATGGAATTTAAAAAGGAGGACCTTTCATTTACTTCGGAAGAATCGAATGAATTTATCTCAGATGTAATGGGCTTATCTTTTGATAAGGGGAAAACGGCCTTACTTAATCAAGAAACAGAAGGATGGGCAGCAGGCTTGCAAATGGCAGCATTATCAATAAAAAACTCCAAAGCAGAAGATATAAATGGAATATTAAACAGCAGTAAGCGATTTGCTTTTGATTACATTGCTGAAGAAGTATTTTGCGGTTTAGAGGAAAATATAAAAAAGTTTCTTATGTATACGTCGATACTTGATGAGTTTTCTGCTAAAATATGCGACTATATTCTCGAAACGAGCGGCAGTAGCAGATTTATCAATCAAATTGAGTCTCAAAACCTATTTGTTTCAGCTCTTGACAATGAAAAAAACTGGTTCTGTTATCATAACCTGTTCCGGAACTTCTTAAGGACAAGGCTTGAGTGTGAAAATATGTGTATTACAAAAAAATTATACATTAGAGCTTCTGAATGGTATGAAAATCAAAATCTTATGAATAAAGCAATCAACTTCAGCATTAAAGGCTGCAATTATGATAATGCAGTCAGGCTGATAGAAAAAATCAGCCCTGATATACTTTGCAGAGGGGAGGCAAAGTTGCTGCATAAGTGGAATGGCTCTCTTCCTAACGAAGTCGTATTAAATAACCCGAGGCTGCTTATTAACAGTGCATGGGGTGTCTACTCTGACGGAAAAACTGGGGAAATTGAAACCTACACAGAAGCTGCACGAAAATTGCTTTCTGGTTGTACTGATGAAAAGAGTATGGAACAGATGAAGGCTGAAATAACAGCATTATCGGTAAACTTTTCAAAAGATGTTAAATATCAGGACAGTATTGTAGATGACTGCAGATATGCACTGAAGCATCTGGATGAAAATGAGTTTCTTACTCAATTGATTATCTTCAATATGGCAAATGCCTATCTTCTTAAAGGAAACCTTCCCGAAGCAATCAAGCTCTTCGAAAAATGCCTGGATTCAAGTATAAGAGTGGGGAACTATTATATCGCTATTATTTCAAATAAAGCCCTTTCTACATCAAGAAAATGGTACGGACAATATAATGAGGCAGAAGAAAATTGCTTAATGCTTATTAATGCTCTTAAGCAGTACCATGTTGAAGTTTTTTCAACTTCCGGTATTCTTTATGCAGAGCTTGCCGACTTGTATTATCAGAGAAATAATCTTGATAA
>JAUZPC010000454.1 GCA_030706105.1 Bacteroidota bacterium
AAAAAAGTAGTGCTTTCAAAGTAGCTACCAAGTGGAAAGTTGTAAAGTTATAATGTTATTAAGTTGAAAGTTGAAGGTTGTAAAGTTGAGCGACATAAAGGAATAGATAAGAAGTAAAGGGTGACTGTTGAAATGTTAGAGATGTTATAATGGCGTAAACAAATTTGCCCTTTCTTTGGAATATAATTAACCCCCTTCCCTGATGCTTCCCGGTTCACCGGGACTAAGGAAGGGGGAATGAAACAAATTGTATCTCATTTACCTCTGATTGAAGATTCGGCTGCTTTCCTTTAGCAAAATTCCATTCTCTTTTACTTTCTTCATCCCGTTTCTTAGTCTATCACTTCTTCTTTATTATTATTGTGATTACGCATGTAAAAATTCACTTTTATTGATTATTAAAGTGTCTTATATTTGAATAAATAAAATAAAATTATTGGAGACCCATGTTAAAGATTGAAGATGTAGATTTAACCCCTAATCCTCAGGCGTTAAAATTTGTAGTGAATGAGACGTTATTGAAATTTGAAGCAAGAAATTTTACAAATAAGGATGAAGCTATAGAAGATTCTCTGGCAAGCGGAATATTTGATATTGAGGGTGTGAAGTCAGTTTTCTATATGGAAAATTTCATCACTGTTGAAAAAGATAAAGAAACCGGATGGGGCAATATTCAAAAACCCCTTATCTCATTGCTGGACAATTTTGAAGTAAGCAGTATTCCGGCAGAAAAAGATGTACCTGAATTAAACGAAAAGACAAGTGAACTGGTTCAGAAAATAAATGAAGTGTTGGATGTAAAAGTAAGACCTGCTTTGGCGGGAGATGGCGGCGGTTTACGGTTAGTCTCCGTATCAGGTAAAATTGTTACTATTCACTACCAGGGTGCCTGCGGAAGTTGTCCAAGTGCAATAAATGGGACTCTAAGAGCTATTGAAGGATTACTTCAAAGGGATGTAGACCCGTCAATCAGAGTTATAGCAGGATAGGTGCTTTCTCATATTGTTTTTTAAAATTAACCCCGGTCAGTTTACCCCGGGGTTTTTTATTATAAGTTCTTTATAGGCCGTGTGAATATTAGCAACGAAGGAGACGATTCGGGGTGCAATTCAAATAATGCTATTATTACCCTTGTGTTGCTATAAAATACCGCCCCTAGTCGTCCTGCGGACTTCACTCAGGGATACAGATAGGGTGAATTTTAATATCTAGGGAAGAATAATTTTACACTGCCACTAAGTGAGTGATAATTCTAGAAGAAAAATGTTTGATCCAAATGCAATATATTTATATTTTGGCTATGATAAATTTTATTCAATTGTAATATGCGATAAAAATATGTCCAGTTATAACAAAATATTGTACCATATTATTTTCAGTACAAAGTTTCGTGAAGATACAATTGTGCCGGATTGTGAAAAGGATTTATACAATTATATCTGGTCAATATTAACAAATAATAATTGTAAGTTGCTTCGAATTGGGGGTACGGCAAATCATATTCATATATTAATGACACTGCATCCTTCAATTGCGTTGGCCGATTTAATAAAAAAGATAAAAGTGAGCACCTCGTTATTCCTAAAAAATCGCACTAAGTTTTTAGGATGGCAAAATGAATATGGAGCCATAACATATCATATTTCACAAAAAAATATAATCGATAAATATATAAGCACACAAAAGCTACACCACAATACTCAAACTTGCGAAGACGAATATTTAGAACTAACAGGTGAGAAAATATCGAATTAATTTTCGATTAGAGATTTTTTCCCCTTATCTGTAGCCCTGAATGAAGCCCGCAGGGCGATTCGGGGCGAAATTCAAATAATGCTATTATTACCTTATTTTTGTTTTATAACCCCCCGATCCCCCTGTGTCCCCCTTACGAAGGGGGATAAACACAACCGATTGGATATTCATGCAGTTTCGTTATCAAATGGACTTTTTTAAAAACCTAATTAAGCTCTTCCGATTCAAAGACTGCTTTTCCAAATTCATCAGCAAAATTTTGGATTTTTAAAATAACGTTTTCATTGTGAGTGGCTCGTTTATACATATCAGCAAGCTTTACAAAATTTTGATAAAAGAAATTGTTCATGTCATTAACCATCATATCCTTAGTCCATAAATCAAGTCCTAATAATACTTTTTCTTCTTTATCCCAGAATGAAAGCATAAAGGCAAGGCTTTCTTTGAACTTTTCATTACCTGAGTCGGTTGCATCCCACTCGATTTTTGTAGGAAGGTTTTCTTCGTCGAGTTCAACTTTAATCAGAATTTCAGATGTTTTTGACATTTAGTATCCTTTTAAAATATTTTGTTTGTAAATTGCAATATATAAAATTATTATAATAAAAAGTTATGTGTGCTATATGAAAATAAAGATACAATTACTCCTTTTTGCTTTCCTAATAATTAGCTGTCCATATAAGGAGAGCTTTGGCCAATTTAATGTTGGAGCTTCTTTAGGTGGAGGGGTTATTACACTCAGCCCGATTAGTCAGGGCAGCCTTAATACTTCGATATTTTTAGATTTTCAATTGAAAGAAAGCTATTCAGCCAGGTTAAATTTTATATATAATGCAGATTATGAAGCATTCTTACCAAACAAAACAGTGGCTTATGCTCCATTTGTAAAAGGTGTAACCCTAAAGGCAATTATTAACCCTTCTCTTAGTGAAACTTTTTATCTGGAAGAAGGACTTGGGCTTTCTGCTCTAAATGAGAGGGTCTTTAGTGACCATAACGACTGGGATTTCGGTGTAGTATTTTCTCTTGCAATTGCCA
>JAUZPC010000455.1 GCA_030706105.1 Bacteroidota bacterium
CCTAAAAACATGGAGCTGCGGCAATTTTCATTTCACTTTTTTAATACAGCGTAATTAATCAATCCATTCAATATTAAATTATAAATATACGGGAATATAGCATTTTTTTTGCAAATGTCGAATGACAATTCCGGCAGGAAATAAATTTAAAAATGGTAAGCTAAACCCAGGATAAATGAAAGTCCGTCTATGTTTATTTTAGAGTCAAATGAGTTATACGGCAGGGTGACAACTGTAGAGTTGTACTTTATACTGGTTTTATTGTATCTGCTTGTTACTTTAAATTGGGGGTCACGGAATTTCATTTCTCCCCGTATTGATATATTATTAAAAAGCATAAAATCGGTTCCGACAAGAGCCTGTATTCCGTATGCAAATTTTCTGCTCGTGGTAGAGATATCAGCATCTCCGAATTTTCTTATCTGCGAGCCGAAGTAATAACCGGCGCCCCCTCCAAAATACATCTTAAAACTTTCAGTAGAAAACGGCATTAAATAATAAACAGAAAGCTCAACAGGAATAACTTTAAAGCCGTCTTTAACTTCAATACTCACAGTTCTTATACCCGAGTACACGGTAATATAAGAACCGGCAGCTTCTTTGCTAATATAATCTATATTTAATCCTAAAATTACATTTTCAAACGGTCTGTACCTTATCTCAACGGCAGGATTATAAAAGCTGCCGGTTTCAAATGAATTATTTCTGATAGTTTCGTCAGGTGAGTCAGGGTGCAAATATATTTTTGAAGAAGTAGTATAAACCCCATTTACAGAAATGCTGAATTTATTTCCATCATACTGGCAGTACATATTTAATGTAACAGCAAATAAAATAAATAACAGCAGTTTCATTTTTATCGCCTGTATTATTAACTTACTTAAAGCTCGTCACGAATCAGCAGCAGTATGGCAGATTGCGGAACAATAACTAATTTTTGATTTTCAAACTCAATTTCAAATGCTTCCTTCCGCAAAAAAATTGCCAGATCGCCCTCTTTTGCCTGCAAAGGTATATACTTTACTTTTTCCTTTGACTCCTTCCATGGTTCATCTTCTACCTGTGCAGGAATCGGGTACCCGGGCCCCGCTTTAATAATATACCCGCTCTGAATTTTATCTTTTTCAGCAACACTTGGCGGAAGATATAAGCCGCTGGATGTTTTAGATGAATCTTCAACCGGCTTAATTAAAAGTCTGTCTCCAACAACAATAAATTTATTTATATTATGATAATCTAACTGCATTTATAAACCTGATTTAAGAAATAGTTTGCAAATATATCAAATAGTATAATTCATATAAAGTTAATAAAATATATATGGCAAAAATCATCGTGTTAAATTCATAATCAGTCTTACCATGAATTTGGATTTTGAACCGATCATAATAAACAGGTTGCCAAAACTTCCGAGCAATACTTTTTGAATGAAGGCTGCATATTTTAGCCGCTTATTAAAACGCCTGTACCAAGATTTTTTATAATAGTGAATTTCGCTGTTTATGCTGTAATTTTTATCGCAAATTTCACTTAAAAACTCCCCTGCCAGCTTTCCGCTTTCCATAGCCATGCTTATCCCGTCACCGGCAAAAGGAGCTATTAAGCCGCCTGCATCACCCACAAAGAATATTCTCTTAAAGTAAATTTCTTTTTTACCAAAGTACAAATTGCCGGTTCCGTATGGTTTCAAATTACCCAGAATTTCTTTCAAGTCACCTGTAAACAGTTCCCGGAATTTCTTGTTATTTAAGTATAGATGTTCAGCCCATTTACCTTTTGCCAACCCATCAGAGGTCTTCTGTAAGTAACATAAGGTAACTTCGTCATCTGAGACAGAATTTATTCCGCAATATATATTACCGGCGGTATATATTCTGATTTCGTTATCATTAAAATTTTTCAAATATTTTTTATTCACAAAATATTTAACGGCAAAATAATCAGTCTTTGCTTCGGCACAAACTCTGTCAAATGATTTATCAAGAATATTTTGTTTTCCCCAGCTTGCAATAATGAAATTGGCAAGGACTGATTCTTCAATCCCATCCCTTACAAAGTTTACCTGATAATGATTTCCATAATTTATGATTGAAACTACTTTTGCAGGCTGATAAAGGATGCAATTATTATCGGCGGCATTTTTTAAAAGCAGATTATCCAGAACAGATCTTTTTAGGGCATAGGCTTCAAATTTTATTTTTGCATTTATATGGGCTCCACCGGAAGCATAGAGATTGAAATTTGTAATCTTATGCGGGTTGCAGCTAAAAAAAGCCTCTTTAAGCCCAAGGTCTTCAATATTTTTTATTACCTGTTCTGATAAGAACTCACCGCACAAAACGTTGCGTGGGAATTTTTCTTTTTCAATTAAGCAGGTGTTTATTCCTTTTTTTGCAAGTGTGCCGGCAGCAGTAGAACCGGCAGGTCCGCCTCCAATAATTGCAACTTCAAAATGGTGCATATATTTTTTTTATAAATAAATTATTATCATCCACCTGAAAGCCCATCTTCTTTTTATTATAACCTTATTAAAGGATAATCCTTTTGTGAACTTAATAATATCTGATTTTACAAAGCCTCGCTTAACCGAGAGCGGCGCATCGTTCTTTACCATATTGCTTTTAGAGAATAACAAAGTCAACATTCTAATGCCCAGATAAGCAGGTAATGACCGCCTTAAGTCGTTAATGATGATAGCTTTTTTAACGACACCAGAAAGCGACTGAAGGATTTGGCTTATTTTATTTTCTTCAAAGTGATGAAAAAATAATGAAGCGTGCACATAATCGAAA
>JAUZPC010000456.1 GCA_030706105.1 Bacteroidota bacterium
CTATCCAAATATCAAGTTGCTTTAATTCAGGATTAAAGCCAATATCTTTAATGTAGCAGGGATCTTCAATGTTCAAAGCTTTCTGAAAAAGTTCTTTATAGATGGCGAATCAAACTCCCTTAATTATATGAATAAAATTAATAATTACTAACTTATATTTTGATAGAGTTATATTAAATTACCCATACAAAACAGCGAAGAGCCAAATTAATTTGTATTTCAGGAAGAAATTTTAATGAAATTAGCTAAGGAGATACTATTTAGATTTAGTGAAATCTTACTCAGAGTCTCAGTTAACTGAATCTTTTCGAATCTCTCGATTGATATTTTAGTTGCAAATGGAAATCCTCCTTTCTATTTAAAGAGGAATTCTAAGGAAATAATAAAGCCTTTGAGCAAAAAGATCCAGTTTTCTAGATTTTAGAAACTCAGAGACATATAATAATCACTATATATAGTTTTCATTTAAAATTTATTCTTACTAATTGAATTAAGGTTAAGAGGATGATGTGGATATAGATAGTGTACTATGACTCGCTAGAGACCTGCAAATGCCTAAAAAAGTGAAAAACTTCTTATCGACCACTGCTGACATTACACTAACATCTTTTGAAAAGACTTATTATAAAAATAAATTTCTAAATTTTGATAAGAGAAATTACGAATTTCTGGCTTCTACTTTGCAAAATATCAAATAAAACGAAACATTTAATTTGAAAGGAAAAATTACCAGTAATAATAGTAAAGAATGTCTGCATGATCACCGAAAGTACAAAACAATACCTTTACTTTTCGCTTAAATTATGCAGATATATTATTACTTAGTAACATTTATCCAAATCTGTAAGAATATATTGATTTTATAATACTATATAGTACAAATAATCTATATTTTACTTTACTTTTATTTTTAGTCATTAAACAATGCGAATAGCAGTCTATAAAGTGCTTCCTTAAAGCTATTAGTGATAAGAGTTGAAGATAAAAAATTTTCACATTGAGGTTATAATTATATAAATAGAGGAATGTGAATATGGATCCGTCATCTTTCCCGGTTTCAACTATCCTTATTATTGCAGGGTTACTTTTTATGTTTATAGCTGTGGTAGAGATTACCGGAATATATAATTTTCATGTTATAAACCGTTACTTCGCCTTTTGTATTGGTGTCATACTATTATTAGGAGGTGTGTTTTTAACTGAAGAGTATGGTACAATTGGCATAAATGTGAAAAATCCAGAAATTACATTTAATTATACTTTTAATAAGGCCCATATTGAAGAAAATATGAATGGAACTGCAAAGAATATTCCAGAAGGAGACGAAATCTGGATTTTTGTTCACCCCGATGGATTAAATAAATATTACCCGCAACGCAGTAGTGCAGTTATCCAAAGCGGAAAATGGTCGCTTTCTGTCGTTATAGGTTCCGAGAATGATGATGATAAGAAATTTGACATAATAGCCGTGCTGGCAGATACAAAAGCTCAAGAGGAAATCAATTCCTATTTTGCAGAATGCGAAAAAACCGGGGTATGGCCTGGTATGGATAAAATTCCAGACAGTGCTAAAGAATATAATAGAATTACAGTAACAAGGTTACCCATACCACCAGAAATAAACATTACTTATCCTTTGAATGCATCCAAAGTCAAAATTCGGGAGAATATACAGGGAACTGCAAGAAATATTCCAGAAGGGCAGACAGCATGGCTTATAATTTACCCCCATACAGCGTATAAATATTATCCACAAAACAAGCTGGATATTAGGGACGAAAAGTGGTCATATCCTGCTCAATTTGGTGGAGAGGAACATGTTGGTGATAAATTTGACATCATAGTCTTACTGGCAGATCAAAAAGCTCATGCAGAACTTGCAAATTATCTTGAAACATGCATAAAAACCAACACTTGGCCCGGAACTATGACACTACCAGTCGGTGTCAAAGAATATGCTAGAGTTACAGTGACGAGAGAGTGATATAATTTTAGAAATTTTGGTAGTGTGCCTGTTTATCTGTAAAAATTGACTTCGAATTTACAGCAAATTCGCTACACTGCCATCAAATATTTTTTTCAATCAATTTCTGATACCTTTCTTGCAGAAGCTTTTAACGCTTCTCTTGCCCCTGCTTCAGTAAGCCCGGCTCCCATTGCGATTTTCAGGGCCTTTTCATCGGTAATAAGGTCTTCTGGGTCATGTGTGTCAGTGTTCACCACAAGAGTTGCACCAATTTCGAGAGCAAGTCTCACAACATGGCCATTGGTCCGGTTGTGGCCGTTTCTGGCGGTAATCTCAAGGCAGACATTGTTCTCTTTAGCGATCTCGACATCTTCCTCGGAAATGAGGCCCGGATGAGCCAGGATGTCCACATATTCACAGGCGACCGACGCTGCATTTGTTCCGGGGGCAACCGGCTCTGAGATAGTTTCCCCGTGCACGACCACAATTTCTGCGCCCAGCTCTTTTGCTTTCTTTGCAAGAGGGGCGATCTTTCGGGGAGGCACATGCGTAAGTTCAACACCGGACAAAACGCGGATATCCCATTCACTTTCAAGATATTTTGCCTTCTTTGCAGCATCAAGAAGCTGTTCGAGATTTGTGTAATCGGCATGGTCGGTAAGTGCAATAGCCGTATAGCCGTGAATAACCGCCCGCCTGACAAGTTCGCTGGGGATCAGCTCCCCGTCACTAAAAATTGTGTGAGTGTGAAGATCAATCAACCGGATCACCGTGTTTTAAAGCCAGTTTATTTTTTGCTGCTTATTTTTACTGCTTATTTTTCGAC
>JAUZPC010000457.1 GCA_030706105.1 Bacteroidota bacterium
GAAAGAAGCAATAGAAAGAGCTGAGAACTCAGGAATTATCTTCATAGATGAAATAGATAAAGTAGCTTCCTCCGGTGGAAAAGGTTCCGGACCGGATGTTTCGAGAGAAGGCGTTCAACGCGATCTTCTCCCAATTGTTGAGGGTTCTAACGTTAATACTAAATATGGTATAGTTAAGACCGACCACATCTTATTTATCGCCTCCGGTGCTTTCCATATGTCAAAACCGTCTGATTTAATTCCTGAACTTCAGGGACGTTTTCCTATTAGAGTTGAGTTAAAAAGTCTTACAGAGGCTGATTTTATAAAAATTCTTACCATCCCGGAAAACGCTTTAATTAAACAATATGCCGCCCTGCTTGAGACTGAGGGTGTAAAAATTGAGTTTGTAAAATCAGGTATTAAGGAAATTGCAAGAATTGCCTCAGAGGTAAATGATCAGGTAGAGAATATCGGGGCAAGACGCCTTCATACCATTTTAACTACTTTATTAGATGATATTCTTTTTAATGTACCTGATAAGATGCCTGACGGAGCCTTAAAAATTGATGATAAACTTGTTAAGGCTAAATTAGATAAAGTTGTGAAGAACAGAGATTTAAGTAAATATATTTTATAAACCAAGACTTTAAAGAATGTGTTAAATGGATTTTGTTGAAAAATTAGAAAAGATTAAAGATAAATTTGAGAGAATTAACCAGCAGTTATCCGATCCTACTTTTATGGATGACAGGAGTAGAGTAGTCTCTTTAAGCAAGGAAAGAAGTGAATTAACTCCTATTATTGAAGCTTATAATCAATATGCTGCACTGATAAAGAATATTGAGGGAAATAAAGAGCTTATTGAATCGGAGACTGACAAAGAGCTGGCTCAGTTAGCCCAATTTGAATTGAAAGACTTAGAAGCTGATAAAGAAAAGATGGAAGAAGAAATAAAGTTTCTAATGCTTCCAAAAGATCCCAATGATAACAAAGACATTATTATGGAAATCCGGGCAGGTACGGGCGGCGAAGAAGCTGCTTTATTTGCCGGAGATTTATTCAGGATGTACACACGCTATGCAGAAGTAAAAGGCTGGAAAATTGAACTTATTGATATTAGCGATACAGGTTTAGGCGGGATTAAAGAAGCTGTTTTTTCTATTAGCGGCAAAGATATATATGGGCAGTTCAAATTTGAAAGCGGCGTTCACCGGGTACAACGTGTACCCTCTACAGAAGGAAGCGGCAGAGTACATACATCTGCGGCCTCTGTTGCGGTACTCCCTGAAGCAGAAGATGTTCAGGTTGATGTAAGCCCTAATGATATACGCATCGATATTTTCAGATCAGGGGGAGCCGGAGGACAGAACGTCAACAAAGTTGAAACTGCTGTTAGGTTAACACATATTCCCACTGGTCTTGTTGTTACTTGTCAGGATGAGCGTTCCCAATTAAAGAATCGCCAAAAAGCTATGAAGGTACTTCGTGCCCGCTTATATGATATGAAACTAAAAGAGTATAATGCCGGAATTTCCGCACAAAGGAAAGACATGGTAAAAAGCGGTGATAGAAGTGATAAAATACGGACTTATAATTTCCCACAGAATAGAGTTACCGATCATCGTATTGGATTAACTCTCTATAATCTATCAAATATCATTGAGGGAGATTTAGACGAACTCATTGAACAGCTTAAAGTTGCAGACAGAGCTGAGAAATTGCAGTCAAGCGATGATTTGCTATAACACCCTGTAAATCTAATTGTATTAAGAACGGTTTATCCGTTCTTTTTTTTGCTTAATAAAAATATGACTACACAAAAGAATTTTGCCCAGAATATAATTTCTTTCTATAAGAATTTAAAATTTAATTACAGCCTGCCCGCAGGTATTGAAGTAATGAATCCGATAAAGAATAAAATCACCTTCAGTCTTTTTACGCAATTCTACACTAAATATTATAGTGACAACAGTAAACGGGTATTTATTTTCGGAATAAATCCCGGCAGGTTCGGCGCAGGGCTAACGGGAGTTCCATTTACCGACCCAACCAAGCTAAAAGAAATTTGCGGTATAGACAACAACCTAAGCAATAAAAAAGAGCTCTCTGCTGAATTTGTATATAAGGTTATTGCCGCATATGGTGGGAATGATGTTTTTTATTCTAAATTTTATATCACAGCCGTTTCGCCCTTAGGTTTTATCCAAGACGGTTTAAATGTAAATTACTATGACGATAAAGGCCTGCAGGAAATGCTTACACCTTTTATAATTAAGAGTATTAAAAAACAACTTAAGTTCGGAGTAATTAGAAGTCATGCAATTTGCTTTGGGAATGGCAAGAACTTTAACTATCTAAATAAGTTGAATGACAAATATGCCTTCTTTGAAGAGATAATACCAATTGAGCACCCGAGGTTCATAATGCAATATAAACGAAAAAAGCTAGATGAGTATGTTGCCAAGTATTTAGAAATATTGTCCCAATAAACAATAGCAGACTTGTAGAATAGGCATTCTTGCCTGTTCGTTATGGTTTTTTATTGCAAGGAAATTTACACAAGGATTAGATATAACTCTGCATTTAGATAAACAAAAAAGGCCGCTTCAAATCTCTTCAAAGCGACCTTTTTATGAGGGAATACCTTATCTAACTATTTAACCAAGACCATCCTTTTAACAATCTTTGAATCGCCTGCAGTCATTACATAAACATAATTTCCGCTTGAAAGATTGCTTGCGTTAAATGTCTGTTCGTAAGATCCTTCTTTCATTGTTCCGTTTA
>JAUZPC010000458.1 GCA_030706105.1 Bacteroidota bacterium
CAAGGCACAGGACATTTCAATGATTCAATCTCTCTCAGCACCTTAATAAACGTCGGGTACTCTTCGAAGATAGGATTATTCTTGGCCTTGAGTTTGGCATATTCAGCAAACTGAAGGTCTGAAAGCATTTCTTCAAAATTTTGAACTAGGTTGAAAAAATCGTGATTAGAAGGAATACAATCTATACAGCATAGCCCACAAAAAGCCGTAAATTTTTCATTCATCTTTTTACCTTAAATTTAATTTTATAATTTGTACATTTAGGCAGTTTATAAAATTTGCTGTAAAATCATAAATCTCAAAAAGTTTCCGAAAAGTAAATTTACATTCAGTAGAGTTAAATCATGAAGAATGTATGAATGTTTGATATTGAATATACAGTAAAATCGCTGTATTGCCCACTAACCTCTCTATGCTAAGGCTTGTTTACTGTTACTGAAAACACAAAAAAGCAATAAGAAAAACCTATGAAACCTCATAAAAATTCAGTTGTTTTTTCCTACAAAAACTACCGTATCTTTTCTCTTATCTTGATCCTAACTTCCGCCTTTTTAGGCGCATATATGCTTTTCCATAAATCTATGAGGTCAGGTAATTGCGATTTAGAAATTTCACCTTGCAGCTGATGTGCTTAAGTTTAAGCGTATTTATCGATATCACGTGACATTTTTTATGTGCTTAAAAATGCGGGACTAAGGCTTCATAGATAGTTTTCAGTAACTGCTCGAATAGAGCAATTATAAAGTAATTTTAGCTTGACTATTTCACATTACAAGGTAAAGCGTCATCATTAGATCTCTATGCCAAAGATATCGTTCGTAGTGATAACAGCGATTGGGGTAATTGTCTAATCTGACAAAGTCAAGTTAGGATCATCATTAGAATTAAGAGAAACACTCAAGTCATAGCTTACAGTTTCTCCAGGATGTGCTATTTTAGTTACAGGAGAAACCGAGAAATCAACTGCTGCGCAGATATGGATCAGAAACAACGTTCTTAACAAACTTGTAAACACAAGACTTATTTTTGACACTTTCTCCCCTCATTTTTTAAGTTATTATCAGGTAGCCAGTGTTCAACCCACTAATTCTTGTGGTTGCTGATTTCACGTTTGATCTGAATAGTTTGGTTCCCGCTGCGGTTCCAGCTAGGACGTTAACTTTCAGCGGAACTGTTGTTTCCTATCCAGTCCTGAGCTTTACATTTTGTTCAGTCCAGTTTAACCAGTTAAGATTTGCCTGATAGGTAGCCGGAAGGTCACGGACGCTCAGCCGAACCTGCTTCACTGGTTACCTTTATGTTATAGTTTTTTTGAGTTGTACCGTCTTGAGCAGTTACCTTGACGTTGATTATATTTGATCCTACAATCAGACTAATTGGCTGAGATACCTGTCCATTGAGTACAGTAGTTCCATTTACTTTAATGATAGCATGACTTTCGTTGGCTTTAGGAGTGAATGTAATATTTGAAACACTGTTAGCCACGCTGTCTGTATAAGTCAAAGTACCTGGTGAGAATACAGGAACCAAACTACCACTGCTTACAGTGAGAGAAGATAAATTAGCGTCGTTAGACAATACTGCTGCTCTGATTACCAAAATTGCATAGAGTTTTTGAGTTGTACCGTCTTGAGCAGTTACCGTGACGTTGATTTTGTTTGGTCCCACAGCTAGACTAATTGGGTTAGATGCCTGTCCATTGAGTACAGTAGCTCCATTTACTTTAATGATAGCATGACTTTCGTTAGCTTTAGGAGTGAATGTAATACTTGAAACACTGTTAGCCACGCTATCTGTATAGATCGGAGTACCAGGTGAGAATACAGGAACCAAACTACCATTGCTTACAGTGAGAGCTGATAATTTAGCGTCGGTAGATGCTGCTCTGGTTACCTTAATTGTATAGGTTTTTTGAGTTGTACCGTCTTGAGCAGTAACTGCAATGTTTATGGTATTTGATCCCACAATCAGACTAATTGGCTTAGATGCCTGTCCACTGAGTACAGTAGTTCCATTTACTTTAATGATAGCATGACTTTCGTTGGCTTTAGGAGTGAATGTAATATTTGAAACACTGTTAGCCACGCTGTCTGTATAGGTCAAAGTACCAAGTGAGAATCCAGGAACCAAACTACCACTACTTACAGTGAGAGCAGATAAATTAGCGTCGGTAGAAACTGGAGCAAACTTCTGAATGCGACTATTCCAGTAATCTGCAACATAAACATTGCCCGAAGAATCTACAGCAACACCAACTGGATTATTAAATTGTCCGTTGCCGATGCCGTAAGAACCCCAGTTGGTTATAAAGTTGCCGTTACTGTCAAACTTCTGAATGCGATTATTGTCAGTATCTGCAACATAAACATTACCTGAAGAATCTACAGCAACACCTTTTGGATTCAAAAATTGTCCGCTGCCAGGGCCCAAAGAACCCCATTTGGTTATAAAGTTGCCATTGCTAGTAAACTTCTGAATGCGACGATTGCCTGTATCAGTAACATAAACATTACCTGAAGAATCTACAGCAACACCAAATGGAGAATCAAATTGTCCGTTGCCACTGCCCTTAGAACCCCATTGTGTCAGGTAATTACCGTCTATACCGGTGTTAATCTTCTGAATGCGATTATTTAAAGTATCGGCAACATAAATATTATGTGAGAAATATGCAACACCTTTTGGACTATTAAATTGTCCGTTGCCACTGCCGTAAGAACCCCATTTGGTTACAAAGTTGCCGTTGCTGTCAAAATC
>JAUZPC010000459.1 GCA_030706105.1 Bacteroidota bacterium
GGCGAATTACAATTTGCTTATCCTAAGATTACCGGTGGAAGATATGGACTCTCTTCTAAAGAATTTACTCCTGCCATGATTAAGGCAGTTTATGATGAGTTGAAAAAAGATAAACCAAAGAACCATTTTACTATCGGTATCAATGATGATGTTATGCATACAAGCATAGAGTATGATGCTAACTTTAGCGTTGAAGATCCAAAGTTGTTCAGAGGAATGTTCTATGGTTTGGGAGCTGATGGTACAGTTGGCGCCAACAAAAACTCTATCAAAATTATCGGTGAAAATACAGATAATTATGCTCAGGGCTATTTTGTTTATGACTCCAAGAAGTCAGGTTCAACTACAGTTTCACACTTGAGATTTGGCCCGGAACCTATCAAAGCTACCTACTTAATTTCAAAAGCCAACTTTATTGCCTGCCATCAACAGAATTTCATTGAAAAAATGGACATGTTAAGGAACGCTGAAGAAGGTGCTACATTCTTGTTGAATACTCAGGTCCCTAAAGAAGAAGTTTGGGCTTCATTACCTGAACAAGTTCAAAAAGACCTTATTACAAAGAAAATGAAATTATATGCAATTGATGCTTATGCAGTGGCGCAAGATACCGGTATGGGTAACAGGTTAAATACTATTATGCAAACCTGCTTCTTTGCAATTTCCAACATCCTGCCTCGTGAAGAATCTATCGAATTGATTAAAAAATCAGTTAAGAAAACATATGGCAATAAAGGCGAAAAAATTGTTCAGATGAACTTTAACGCTATTGACAAAACTCTGGAAAATTTACACAAGATAGAAGTTCCTGCAGCAGCTACCAGTACATTTAAACTCCCTCCTGTAGTTTCAGACAAAGCACCAGCTTTTGTAAAGGAATTTACCGCTGAAATTATTGGCGGATTTGGCGATGATATCCCTGTTAGTAAAATGCCTATTGATGGTACATATCCAACCGGCACAGCAGCATGGGAAAAAAGAAATATAGCCCTGGAAATTCCTGTATGGGATATGGCTACATGTATTCAGTGTAACAAATGCGTAATAGTATGTCCTCATGCTACAATCAGAGCAAAAATCTATGACGAAAAATTGTTAGCAAATGCGCCTGCTGAATTTAAGTCAACTAAATATAAAGACAAATCATATGGCGAAGGATTAGCATATTCATTACAGGTTGCAGTTGAAGACTGTACCGGTTGCGGAATTTGTATAGACGTCTGCCCTGCCAAGAACAAACAGGAAGTTAAGCTTAAAGCTATAAACATGCAGCCTCAAATGCCTTTAAAAGAAGTTGAAAAAGCAAACTGGGATTATTTCTTAAGTATTCCTGACTTTGACAGAACAAAAATAAAGACGTCAGCCGTAAAAGATTCTCAGTTCTTACAGCCGTTATTTGAGTTCTCCGGTGCATGCTCAGGATGCGGTGAAACAGCTTATGTTAAATTAGTAAGCCAGTTGTTCGGAGATAGAGCTGTTGTTGCAAACGCAACAGGTTGCTCATCAATTTATGGTGGTAATCTGCCTACAACTCCTTGGACAAAAAACAGCGATGGCCGTGGCCCTGCTTGGTCTAATTCATTGTTTGAGGATAATGCTGAATTTGGTTACGGCTTCAGGTCTGCTATTGATAACCATAATGTACAAGCTAAAGAATTAGTAACAAGATTAGCTGCTCATATTGGCCAAAATCTTGTTGCCGAATTATTAAATGCTGATCAAAAAGATGAAACTGGTATCTATCAGCAAAGAGAAAGAGTAGCCTTATTAAAAGAAAAATTAATTGCTCTTACTAATACAGGCTTAACTGAGGCTGAAAAACTTGAAGCTAAACACTTATTAAGTTTGGCTGACTACCTTGTTAAAAAATCCGTTTGGATCATGGGCGGTGACGGCTGGGCTTATGATATCGGCTATGGCGGTTTGGATCACGTTCTTGCTTCAGGCAAAAACGTTAATGTACTGGTACTTGATACAGAAGTATATTCAAACACGGGCGGCCAGATGTCAAAATCTACTCCTCGCGGCGCTGTCGCAAAATTTGCTGCCGGCGGCAAAACAATGGGTAAAAAGGATTTAGCTGCTATAGCAATGACTTATGGTAATGTTTATGTTGCCAAAGTTGCCTTGGGTGCTAATGATGCTCAGTGCGTAAAGGCTTTCCTAGAAGCTGAAGCTTATGACGGCCCATCATTGATTATTGCATACAGCCACTGTATTGCTCACGGTATTGAAATGTCAACAGGTATGAGAAATCAGAAGCTGGCAGTTGAGTCAGGCCACTGGCAGTTATTCAGATTCAACCCTGAATTAACAGCAGAAGGCAAGAATCCATTTAAGTTGGAATCCAAAGGTCCTAAAATACCTTTGAAAGATTATGCTTATCTTGAAACCAGATATAAGATGCTTACAAAAACACATCCTGACATTGCTGAAAAGTTAATGGAAGAAGAACAGCAGGACGTTATTAAACGTTATAAAGCTTACGAAGATATGGCTGCTAATAGCCCAGAAGAAAATAAATAAATAACTTAACGAGCAGAAGGTTACACACCTTCTGCTTTGTTTTTTTAAATAAGAACTAAAATAAAATAGGACTTAGTATGGATTTAAGAACAACTTATCTTGGGCTGCAGTTAACTAATCCGATTGTTCCATCAGCCGGCCCTATATCTAAAGAGCTTGATCATGTAAAACAGTTAGAAGATGCAGGCGCTGCCGCTATCGTACTCTACTCTCTGTTTGAAGAACA
>JAUZPC010000046.1 GCA_030706105.1 Bacteroidota bacterium
GCACATCCTATTATTTTCCTTGTAACCTCTTCATATTTCATTTTTTGTCCTCAAAATACTAGAAATCCAAAGTTAGCAATTTCCTAATCCTAAAATCCTTTAATCCCATAAATCCTAATTCAGATAATTTAATCCTTAACTACCCTAACACAATACCCGTTTCCCTTAATGTTCAACATCCAAATCCGCTGCAATACTTGATTGCTGTTTCTTGTGGGTTATTAACACCATCTTTTTTACAACCACAAAAAGCTATTATTAGTGATCCCAGAACAAAAAGTAAAATTTTTCTCATTTTATTTTTCATTTATATATTATTTACTTTGTTTTTCTGACATGAATTTCATTTAATTAAAACATTCAACGAAAAACCTTATTCGTAAACCGTACACATTCCGTCCGCACCAAGAGGGCTTAGTACTTCGTAGGATTGTATTTTCATAAAGACTGCGGTATCCGATAATTTTCGTATTTGCTTGAGAAACAACAAATTATATTTCTTTAAGTTAAAGAAATAAATCAAAAAACGCAACCAAATGAGGAAATAAATGGTCTGAATTAATAGTCTGAATTAAGCTGTCTGAATTAAGATTATTAAGATTTGAGGATTTTAGGATTGTGCCGCAGACATTAATACAGCATAATCCTTAATATTCCACTATAAAGTATATCCTTCAATCCTAAAATCATTTTATCCTAATTCAGACCATTTTTATCCCCCTACCTTCACTTGCAAATAGAACGGGAATACATTAATTTTATGGCATTAAATAAAACTATGAAGGCTGAAATGCAGATAAGAGAACAACAAAAGCTGCTTGATGAGTTAAAAAAACACGAAAGACAGTTTACTTCCAAAGAAATGGAAGAATACAAAATGTTTATCAAAAGACAGAAGGATGATGAAGACTTTGACAGCTTGTCATTCAAACGCCTTAAAGAACTGTACACAAAATATTACAGACCTGCCGACAGAAGTAAGCTTGACAACTTATTTAAGAAGTAAAATGCCCTTTATAACGGTTAATTAACCTTTTTTGTATTGCATAATATGCATATTGTGTGTAATTTTTGTGTTCTCAAAATAAGGTAAATTAATGAATAATAAACTAGTTCACAGAATATTTGCTGGTATAGTCTTTCTACTATCCTTTTTGCAATATTTGTCTACCGCTCAAGTATCAGTTTCATTTTGGGACTGTGCAGAATTTATTCCGGCCGGTTATCTTTTACAAGTTCCTCACCCGCCGGGAACTCCTTTTTTCCTCATTTTAGGAAGATTGTTCTCCATGATTCCTTTTGCGGACAATATAGCTTTCCGCATTAATATGATTTCTATCCTTTCAAGCGCTTTCTCAGTATTATTTCTATACTTAGTAGCCGTTAAATTTATCGAAAGTTACAAGAATAAAAGATATACTTTAAACTCTATTGAGAACAAGCCTTCTGTATTTGAAAGCATATCAGTCTTTATTGTAGCTGCAATTGGAGCATTATCTTTTTCTCTATCTGATACTTTTTGGTTCAACGGAGTTGAGTCAGAAATTTATGCAATAAGCTGCTTCTGTTTTTCTATTTCAGTTTGGCTTATGATGGCCTGGAGAGAAAATTCAGAGAAACCGGGTAATGAAAAGTATATAATGCTAACTGCATATGCTCTGGGTATAGCTATTGGTATTCACCTTATGGCAGTACTTGCAATTGTGCCTATGGTTATGATTGTTATCTTCCAGAAATATATGGATGATGATAAATTTACACTAAAGACTTCTTATTACTTCCTTGGACAAGTTGCATTATCATTGGTTGTCGGTATTATACTTTGGGCAGGACAGACGGGTACCGATGCACCTTCGCCCGAAGATTACAAAGCTTGGGACAAGCAATTTGCTGTTATTATGATAGTAGCAAATGTAATTTACATGCTTATTTTTAGAAATCAAATATTTAAGAAAAATTCATTCTACCTTCCATTTATTTTCGGTATTCCCATCCTCGCAATTGTTTTCCCAATTTCTTATGAAATATTACCGAAATATGTTGCTCAAATTGCAGGGAATAGTAATGCAACAGGTATGATGGTTTATGTGATTCTTCTTGGAGCTTGTATTTATGTCGGATATTGGGCTAAAAAGAATAAAAAAGCTACCCTTTCTTTAGGGATGATGTGTTTGTTCTTTGTCTTGTTAGGTTTTTCTACCTATGCCGAAATTATTATTAGATCTAATAAATTCACAGTTATGAATGAAAACGAACCAAAAGATTTCAAACAATTGGTTTCTTACCTTAACCGTGAACAATACGGCGACTTCCCTACATTTAAAAGAAGATATTCCAATGAACCTCACCAGCAGGGTATCTACGCCAATTACTCAAGTGATCTTGATTTCTTATGGAGATACCAAATGCACCATATGATGACAAGATATTGGATGTGGAATTATGTTGGGCGCGAAAGCTGGGATCAGGACGCAGGTCCGAATATGGCTCCGTTTAACAGCATCGGCAATGTCATCGGAAAGCTGTTTGGTATTAAATTCGCCGGTGAGACTAAAGATTCTCTCTTTGGAATACCAATGCTCCTCGGTCTCCTTGGTATCTATTACCAGTTCCGAAAGGATTGGAAACTGGCAGCAGTATTTATGACGATGTTTATCTTTATGGGTTACATTACTGCTTATTATCAGAACCAGGAGCAGCCTCAGCCAAGAGAACGTGACTACTTCTATGTGGGTGCTTTCTTTGTGTTCTCTATTTGGATTTCCATGGGATTAATGCTTTTATATGATTTGGCCACTGAAAAAATTAAGAACATCGGTACACAAAAAGCTGCTCTTGCGGGTGTACTTTTATTCGGAATTATTTTTGTACCTGTAAGAATGCTTCAGGCAAATTATCATACACATGACAGATCTCAGAACTGGCTGCCTTGGGATTATGCTTACAACTTGTTGCAAAGCTGTGCCCCTAATGCTATTCTATTTACAAATGGTGATAACGATACCTTCCCTCTTTGGTACATTCAGGATGTTGAAGAAGTAAGAAGAGATGTTAAGGTTGTTAACTTATCACTTGGTAACACTGACTGGTATATCAGACAAATTAAGAATAATGACCCTTATAATGTTGGGACAGTCAACTTGAGATGGCCTGATGAACAGATTAACTCAACTGACTTGAGGCCTATTCAATTTGAACCTACAAGAATAAATGTCCCGGGTCCAAGTAAAGATAATCCTGCTTTTGGCGAAATAAGCAAACTGGTGATGAATGACACTTTAGGAACTCCCGTTGACACCATTTCATGGGTTATGCCTAACACTCTAACCTATGGACAGATAAAGGCAATCAGGGTTCAGGATTTACTTATCAGAGAAATTGTTGAAGCCAATAATTGGAAACGTCCTATTTATTTCTCTATCACCTGCTCAGAAGACAGCAAAATCGGTTTGGGTGATTACTTAAAACTGGAAGGTATGGCTTATAGATTAGTTCCTGAAAAACGTAAAATTTATAATGACCTTATCCAGCCGGATATATTAGCCAAACAGTTATTGTTTGAGAACCCCGGATACAGCAAAACATATGCTCCAGGATTAAAATTCAGAAACTTGAATAATCCCGCTGTGTTCTATGATGATAACCAGACCAGAATGGTACAAGGTTACAGACATATATTCTATAAACTTGCTGCTTATTATGCAAGCACAAAACAGAATGATAAAGCTTTGATGGTCATCAATACAATGAACCAAAAAGTAAGCACTACACAATTCCCAATGGATGGAGTGAATAAATACTTATTAGCAAGGATTTACTCTGATGTCGGGATGAGAGATGAAGTTCTTAAATTGACTGCAGATATTGAAAAAGAAGCAAAAGAATTATTGAAAAACAATGAGGCAACTTATTATAATCCTTATCAGCTTCTTGGTGAATTATATGAATACACCAAACAGTATCAAAAAGCAATTGACTTATATCAGCAGTTTGCTAATCCGCAGGCTCCTGATTATCAGCAAATGATGGCAAGGATTCAATATTACAAAATGCTTCTGGCAGGTAAGAATCCATATCAGACAGTAGATACAGTTAAATCAAAAAAGAAATAACTTTTAAATAAAAGATTATTTTTATTCGAGCCCCTCATTAGTAATATTGAGGGGCTTGTTTTTTATTATAACAATTTTATTTTTATGGCTATGAAAATCTTAATCTCTGCACTATCAGGTATAGGCGATGCTTTAATGTTCACGCCTGCAATTTCTCTAATTAAGAAACATTTCCCGGAGGTTTCTTTAGAAGCAGTCGTTATGTTTAAAGGAGTAAAAGACCTTTATGAAAGGCTGCCGGAATTGGACAAAGTTTACTATTTGGATTTTATGAATGAAAGTAAATTCAAATCCCTTAAATTTGTACTTGGATTACGGGCCAACAACTACGATGCTTCTATAAACGTCTATCCTTCCAATAGAAAAGAATACAACCTCATCAGCTTTTTAATAGGAGCTAAAAAAAGAGCGGCTGCAAAATACCTCCGGCGGGATTTTTCTAATCTGGGCTGGTTGAATTCCGTTAGAGTCCTTGAAAGCGATGATACTCATAATGTAGAGACGAATATTAAGCTGTGTTCTGCTCTCTTTAATCTTGAGATAAAAGAACTCCCCCCAATGAACTTTTCGCTGACGGAAGAAGATATAAAAAGTGCGGAAAATTTCCTTACCAAAAACAATCTCAAGACATCTGATTATATTATCGGAATGCATCCGGGCTGTGCAACATTAAAAAACCATATTAAGCGCAGATGGAAACCCGAAAAATTTTCTGAATTAGCAAAGAGACTTATTACAGTGAAGAATGCTAAAATACTTATATTCGGCGGACCAGAAGAGGAAGAATTGAAGAAGGGTGTTTTTGAGGGCATAAAGGATAATAACGCCTTTATTGTAGACACTCGTAATCTTGCTCAGTCCGCAGCACTTATAAAGCAATGTAAGATATTTATTACAAACGACTCCAGCTTAATGCATGTTTCTTCTGCAATGAAGGTAAAGACTTTTGCAATTATCGGGCCTACAAACCCCGGATACATACATCCTTGGAAAACTGAGCATAAAATAATATCATTACACTTGGATTGTGCTCCTTGTTTTTTCTATTCTCCACGTCCATTAATTTGTAGCAGAACAGATGTTCAGTTTAAGTGCATAAAGGAATTGACTGTGGAAATGGTTTATAACCAGATATGCAGTTAATAAAAAGTTTAATTTAATTTGGGTTTCGGTATCGGAATTTATAAGTTCTTTATTCTTTGTTCTCTTTAAGTTACTTGATCTGTTAATAGTAGTAAAATGATTTATAGTGATTAATAAATTAAAGGAGTTAACATGGCAGTAAAAAAGATCTTAATGTTAGTTGGTGATTTTGTTGAAGACTACGAAGTAATGGTGCCTTACCAAATGCTTTTAATGGTCGGGCATACCGTACACACTGTCTGCCCAGGCAAAAAAGCGGGCGATACAGTTAAAACAGCAATTCACGATTTCATAGGCGACCAGACGTACGTAGAACTAACCGGTCACCGTTTTGCAATAAATTATGACTTCGATAATGTAAAACCTGAGGATTATGATGCCCTCGTTATACCGGGCGGCAGAGCTCCAGAATATTTAAGACTTAACTCAAGAGTATTGGAGATTACAAAATACTTTGCAGAAAAGACAAAGCCGATAGCTGCAATATGCCACGGCCCTCAGATACTTGCAGCAGCAGGAGTATTGAAAAATCGGAATGTTATTTCATATCCTGCAGTTGGACCTGAATGTATAATTGCCGGAGCTAATTTTGGTGAAGTTGCACCCGGTGCCGACAATGCAGTAACTGACGGCAATTTAGTAACAGCCCCTGCCTGGCCTGCACATCCTGCATGGATGAGACAGTTCCTAAAAGTACTTGGTTCAACTATTGAACCTTAAGATTAAATACTTACCCTAACCGATCCCTCTCCTTAAAAGAGAGGGATTTTTTATTATCTTAATGTTGTAAAATTGCTTCACGGATTTCCCGGGCTTTTTCAATTAATCAGCAATAATCTTTTTGTAAACACATACACGTTCAAGATAACTGACACTGCTGACTGTTAACTGTCTGAGTCTTCTTCTTCAAACTCTAAATGAAATTTATGCAAAAACCTATGATAAATTGGCGCAAATAGAGTTCCGATTATGACCAAAAAGATTATTCCCGAAAACAAAGCATAAAAGCTTGCAAAGATTTTACCTCCGGTAGTTTTCATTGGATCCACAGGCCCCATGCCACCCAGAATCATTGACGCATTTACCAGAGAATCAACCCAGTTAAGACTTTCATAATAATGATAGCCGAGCATTCCTACAAACAACGACATAATAATAAGACCTGCTGCAAAACTTGAGTGCTTAAGCATTCTAAAGTAAAATTGCTTTGCGGGTAGTAATTCCTGCTGTTTATGTTCAAACATACCTGACCTTAATAATAATAATTCATATGGAAAATATAATAAAAAAGAAAGTTAAACCGAATTGATCTTATCTATTACCAATCAGATGAGATCAGTTTTCTTTCGCCAGCTTTACCTAAATGAAAGGAAACATGGCTCTACAATTTGGATTTAATTGTTGCTTGACGTACAGCACAACTTTTTATTACACTATAAACTAAGTTAACAGTGTTAACTTTTTAGGATAATGCAATGAGTATTCAGGAAAGAAAAGAAAGACATAAAGAGTCAGTCAGGGCCGCAATTATTAATACAGCACGCAATATTGCCATTAACGAAGGTTGGCAGGCAGTTTCCATGAGGAAAATTGCTGAAGTGATAGAATATAGCGCCCCCGTAATCTATGATTATTTTGAAAACAAGGACAAACTGTTGTTTGAAATAAGTTTGGAAGGTTTTAGGGCTCTGGTTCAAAAACTTGAACAATCACTGGACTTCTCACTGCTGCCTAAAGATTTACTTTTTCAGTTTTCCATTGTGTATTGGGATTTTGCCTTTGAAAACCAAGTACTTTACGAAGTTATGTTTTCCCTTAAAGGAATTACTTGCAGTAAAAGTAAAATCATCCCGATGGAGGTTGAAAAATTAAACTCAGTTATGCAGAGCATACTTGAGAAGCTGCTTTTTCCAAAAGAGTGCTCAAAAGAAATTCTGCATGAACTTGAAATGAATTTGATATGCCTTCTGCATGGTTACATTTCAATGTCCATTGTAGGTAAACTACATGCAGAACAGCAGGAGATTAAAAAAAGTTTCCTGCTATCAGTTGAGAGATTCATTAAATCTATTCAATGATTTTTACCGGCATTTTAGCTATTGAAGTTTACAAATATAAAAAAGATGAAAGACAACAAAATGGAAATAACTAAATTATTTAGTGAATATAAATTAGGTGACACTATTCTGAATAATCGAATTGTTATGGCACCGATGACCCGCTCAAGGGCAATAAACAATATACCTAATGAAATGATGGCCCTTTATTATAAACAAAGAGCCACAGCAGGATTAATTGTAACCGAAGGGACCTCACCTTCTCCAAATGGCCTTGGATATACCAGCATACCCGGAATCTATTCAAAGGAGCAAGTAAACGGCTGGAAAACAGTAACTGAAGCTGTCCATGAAAACGGAGGTAAAATATTTGTACAGTTAATGCATTCTGGCAGAGTAGGACATCCTGAAAATCTGCCCAAAGGTGCCTACTTGTTAGCCCCCTCCGCAGTATCAGCAGGCAGCCAAATTTGGACTTACTCAAATAGTATGCAAAGCATGCCTGTTCCAAAAGAAATGACAATTGCCGAGATTACCAGCACAAAGGATGAATTTGTTGCCGCTTCAATAAATGCAATCGAAGCAGGATTTGATGGCGTTGAGCTCCACTCTGCTAATGGTTATTTACTTGAACAATTCCTTTCTGCGGTTAGCAATCAAAGGACGGATCAATATGGCGGAAGTATAAAGAACAGGGCAAGGTTTGTGCTGGAAGTTGCAGCAGCGGTTGCCAATGCAATTGGGAAAGAAAAAACAGGAATAAGACTTTCACCTTATGGAGCCTCTAACGGATTAGGTTACTATGATGAAATTGAGGCCGAATATGAATATTTAGCTACCGAACTGAACAAAATCGGACTTGTCTATATTCACTTGGCTGATCACAGCTCCATGGGCGCTCCCGAAGTCCCAACCAAAGTAAAAAAGATTATCCGTTCAGCATTCAAAAATACACTTATACTAAGCGGGGGTTATGAAGCTGAGAAAGCTGAAACAGACCTTTGGGAAAATTCAGCCGATTTAATAGCATTCGGCCGCCAGTTTATTAATAATCCTGATTTTGTAATCAGGTTACAGAATAAATTGCCGGTATCTAAAAAAATTGACAATACTACTTTTTACTCGGGTGGTAAAAAGGGGTATATTGATTACCCGACATATGAAGAAGAAAATGTCACCCTCTAAACTGTTATTACAAAGAGAAAATTATGGAAGATTATTCTAACCTCAGGATGCCTGCCCTTTTTATAGGGCATGGCAGTCCGATGAATGCAATAGAAAAAAATCCTTTTACGGATAGCTTGTCCGTTCTGGGAAATTCTTTTGAAATTAAGCCAAGAGCAATTTTGGTTATCTCCGCCCATTGGCTTACCAAAGGAAGTTATGTTTTTACAAGAGCAAATCCTGAACAAATTTACGATTTTTATGGGTTTCCGCAGGCTTTATTTGAAGTTAAATATCCAGCAATAGGTTCGCCCGATTTTGCAAAAAAGACTATTGAACTCTCAAATGATATCAAAGAGGATAATAGCTGGGGCATAGACCACGGCTCGTGGACAGTTCTGAAACACCTTTTCCCCAATGCCGATATCCCTGTATTTCAGCTAAGCATTGATTTTGGAAAACCTCTTAGGTACCACTTCGAGCTTGGGCAGAAACTTGCTTCTTTGAGAGATCAGGGCGTCCTCATTATCGGAAGCGGAAATATTGTTCACAATCTTCGTATGGTATATGCCCAAACGGCCCCCTATGAGTGGGCGGCTGTATTTGACGAATGGGTTAAAAATAAAATTGATAAAAGAGACTTCAACAGCCTGATCAATTATGAAGCACAAGGATCAGAGGCGAAACTTGCCGTCCCGACTACTGATCACTATATACCTCTGCTATATACTTTAGCTCTTGCAGAAAAGAATGAGAATATAACTTATACTTATGAAGAAATACAAACATCGCTTAGCATGCGGTGCTTTAAAATTTCATAATCCGCTCATATATATTGAAGCCGGTTTGTTATAGTTATTGTTTAATCAATATTTCTGCATTACGCCGGCTTTTTAATATCCCTGCAAACGCTTAACATTCTACAACAAAATGTTCGAAGTATATGAATAGTATATCCCGGCTGCCGTTTATCCATTATTTATTGCAGAAAAAATAATTTATTTTTAGCTTTATTTATTATTTTACAGAAATTATTGGAAAGTCTTGAATGAATAAACTATTTACTTCAGCAAAGAGCTACATAGTCAACAACAAAGGACTCTTTATTGTAAGCAGTCTTTATTTTCTTTTCATTTACCTTTCATCCTTTAACAAAAGTTACGGCTTATTTATAGATGAGTTTTATTATCTTGCTTGTGCCAACCATCCTGCTTTTGGTTATGTTGATCATCCCCCTCTTGCTCCATTCATACTAATGATGCTAAAGTTCTTTATCGGCAGCTCCATATACGCCATTAGATTGCTTCCGGCAATTACTGCAGGCGCAACAATATTTTTAAGCGGTAAACTGGCTGCCAAAATGGGCGGTGGAAAATTTGCTCAGATACTTTCTGCAGTTGCAGCAGCAGGCATCCCCACTTTGGCTGCTTTCTCTTCTCTTTATACAATGAATGTCTTTGAGCCATTATTAGCAATAATTTTTATTATGCTAATTATTGATATGGTTAAAAACAATAATCCACAGAAATGGATATCAATTGGTATAATAATGGGTATAGGTATGATGAATAAGCATACATTTGCTCTGGTAATCATTTCCGTTTTAGCGGCACTTGTTTTAACCGGTCGATGGAAAATCTTTATGAATAAGTGGTTCTTTTGGGGAGCTGCCATTGCTGCCTTAATTTTTATTCCAAATATTATTTGGCAAATTGCTAATAATTTTCCATCTTTAGAATTTTATAGGAATATAAGCACCGGAAAAAACATTTACACGCCGCCAATACCATTTATTATCGGTCAATTAGTGTCAATGTCTCCTTTTGTTTTTCCCGTCTGGATGGCCGGTCTGTTATATTTGCTTTTCAACAAAAGATATAGGGAATTTAATTATATCTCTGTTTTTTTTCTTATTTCATTTATCTCAATCTTAATGTCCGGAACCAGTAGACCAGACCGGTTATTATACATTTATCCCATTATGATTCCCGGCGGTGCCTTATTTTTTGAAAATTTATTTAACAAATATAAACTCAAATATCTTAAACCTGTTCTTATGTTATTTGTATTAGCAGGCTTAGTCATTTCCATGCCGATAATACTTCCTTATTTCAGCTATACTACAGTTGCTGCTTATGTCAGCAAATTGGGAATAAACACAGAAATTGAAAAAGGCAAAAAGCCTCCATTACCTCAAATTCTTGCTGATAGAATTGGGTGGGAAGAAAAAGTACAGTTAGTAATAAAAGCATATAATACTCTCAGTCCGGAAGAAAAAAGCCGTACAATTATAGCATGTAATAATTATGGAGATGCCGGTGCTGTAGAGCTTTATAGTGAAGGATTCAATCTTCCGCAAGTAGTTTGCGCTCATAACACTTACTATTTATGGAGCAAAAACCGACTCAACGGGAACATTATACTTCAGCTTACCAAAGTTGATTATATTGATGGGTTTAAAAAGAGATTTGACTCGGTAAAAGTAACTGAAGGAGAGTACACTAATAAGTTCGTTTCCGGCCACGAAAACAACTTACGAGTATTGATTTGTTATGGGCCCAAGATGCCATTAAGTGCAATGCTGGAAAAATCAAAAGTCTATCACTAATTCGTCTATGGTTTTATAAAGAATTTAAATTAGCCGGCCTTATCTACAAAGCCGGCTTCTATTTTTTAAAAGTCCAACGCTGCTTCAAGCCCAACCATTATGTCTATTCCACCTTTAAGCGATATAATCCCTTCAGTATAAACATTTATTGGTTTTATCACATTATACTCGAGTAAAAAGCTTGGACTAACAGTTACGCTGTTCTCTTTTGTATTCTTTGAAACTGTTTTGGTGCCAATAAGAGTATTTACACCCTTATTTACCATGTAATCATCAATTGTCATCGAATAATCAAAGCTCACACTATTATAAACAAAAGTTAGCCCAGCATTAAAAATAAGTTTGTATGCACTAAGCAATATGGGCGTATATGCTTGGAGATTAAGGGCATAATTTTTAAGTTTTGCCACTTCATTAGCCTTATATAGATAGAAATAATGTAAGTCTGCTGATTCTATTTTATAGGTGTATGTATAAAGAGCCTTGTTGGCTTTTGGTTGATAAACATCCGCTCCGAGATAACAAAAATTCGCTTTTAGTTTGAGATAACTAAAGGCAGATAGCTCTTTTTCGAATGGGATTCTGGCTCCCAGTCCAAAAGTAAACCGCTGTTTTAACTTAACTTCTACAGGTAACGTAAAATCAAACAGCATATCTTTATTTTCTAACGGCTTGGATGTAATCACCACATTAAATGATTTTTTGGGAACTACTTGCATTACAGTATATTTTACATCTGCAAGGAGTTGGTAGTTTACTGCAAAATTATTTGGAATTGCCTTAATTATTTTTTTAACTGTATTTTTATCAGTCGAGGGTATATATTTTTTATATGTACTTTCTCCAATCAAGTACCAGTAATCTAAGATTTGCGTAATTTTTTCTTCTTTATTAGTTCCATCTGGGGTAGAAAGTGATTCAATATCATTATTTAGCTGGTCTATCTTTTCTTTTAATATTTTATTAA
>JAUZPC010000460.1 GCA_030706105.1 Bacteroidota bacterium
CGCAATAACTTTGTTCGGCCTTTTTTTGTTTTGATGTTTCCAGTGCAGAACAAAGCATTTTCTCTGCTTCATCAAATTGCCCGGCGTTTATAAAAATTGCACCCGTCATCGTTTGGCAGAGTTCTGAAAAGCCATGCCCAGCTTCATAATTTTGCATTTTATCCAGTTCGAGCAACGACTGTTCAGCTAGTTTCGCCGCTTGCTCGCAATCACAACTCCAAAAATATTTAGTAATTTTTGAAGTACACGCAAGAACCGGGCTGCCGGACAGTTCAAAGGCATCGGCCGATTTTTCTATATTCTCGATTGCACAGGCAGTATTGTTCGATTGATAGCTGATAAATGCCCCCATTCGATAAGTAAAACCTCTTGCGAAATTAGAATCGTACTTTTCACCTAAAGTTGAAAACTCCGTCATCACGATTTTAGCCTTGTCAATATCTCGCAGTAGGCTTACCGCCAAATGCCCTGAAACAAAACCTGTTATTTTCCACTGATCACTTGCCAGCCCAACCGGATGATTAATCACAAAATCAAAATTATGTATAGATCTTTCAAGTTTCCCGGTTCTGTAAAGCAATATTCCCTTAATCATCATATAGCTGTATTCCCAAACAGAATCAGCTACATGAATTCTGTCAAGTATTCTATATAAAAGAGCGGCCATCGTGAACTTTTCATCGGCGACCATAACACTAGCAGCACTAACCATCAGCTTCGTCAGCGGATTTCCGCCGTGTAAAATAATCCTTGCTATGGGTAAGTATTTTGCAGCTTCTTTTACCCTTTCAAAATTGTTGGTTTGAAAAGCGATAATTAAAATCGCACCAAAAGCATTCATTAAATAGGATACATCTTTTTGCTTTTGAAATAGGCGGAGCGCCTTTGCTGCATAATTAAAGCTCATCTCATGGCTTACATTTTCGTATGTAATCCCTTTAAAAAAAATCAAATATGGATCTTGCATAATTATGTCTTCGGGAAAGCAGTTGATGATTTCACTTATGTTTTCAAGATGTCCCCTGTCGAAATCGTATACACATTTTTGTTTTGCGATACTTGCAGCCCTCTCTGTTTCGCTGACACATAATAACAGGTTTATTGCAAGAGCTTCTCTTCCTTTTTTGCTGTAATATTCAGCTGCTTGAAGGTATCGTTCATGCAGATCTCTTTTATCTGTTTTTTCATAAAGAATATCCTGCAATTCCTGTTTAAACAGAGAATGGAAGCGAAAACGCACCGTATCCGCATAGACCTTCTGCACATACAAATTGCTCTTTTCAAGCCAAGCAAGCAGCTCATCTGCTTGCTCATACCCGAAAAGCGAATTTAACTCATCCGCTGAAAAGTCAGGAAGAATAGATAAATTAGCAAGTATGTATTGTCGTCTCGGGTCTAGCTCAGAAAAAAACTCTCTAAAGTAGCGCTGAAACATGCTTCTGCCATTTGACGGCTGCTCGGCATCGGGTGACATATTGTTGTGGCAGATCATATAAAGACCTGCAATCCAGCCTTCTGAGCGTTCAAATATTTGAACAGTCTCCTGCTTGTTAAATTTAATTTTATAAATTGTCGAAATCAGCCTTTCGGCTTCTTCTTTTGTAAACCGTAAATTGTCTTCGAATATGGCAAGCGCTCCTTTGTCAATGGAAAGCTTACCTGTCAAAATGTTGGTCTCTATGCGTGAAGTTACAATAATGGAGAAAAAGTCGGGCAGGTTAACGGCAAAATAGCGCAGTGACTCAACAATGGCTCCGTTTTCAACAACATTGTGAAAATCGTCAAGAACCAAGTACTTACGCTTATTACCGCATTTTATATCTGCGGCATCTTGGCAAATCTGTGCGTTTATGATTGGATACTCCTCCGATAAGTTTTGAAGGCTGGACAAAGCCCTGTGGCAATCTAACCCAGCTATATCCCTATCGTTAAAAAGGGTCTCTATTAAATGTGCATAAAAGACCGGAAGAAAAGAGTCTTCTTTCTCCATACGGTACCAATGGATATTTTCTCTTTCCTTTTTTAACGCCAATAGTACCGTTGTCGTTTTTCCAAACCCCGACTGAGCCGTTATAACCGTAATACGTTTGTCTTCAATGTGAAAGTCCTTCATTCTCTCGGAATAAAAGATTTGCGAAGGTAGCTCTGGCATAATTAACTTGGACTTTACAAGAGGAACAGCAGCCATTTCGTACTCCTAAAAATCATTTCTTATAATTTAACGTTTATTTAATGCCCCTTTGTTATGGTAAAATGGTAATTTTGTTAAAGTACAACAAGGAGGTATCCATTCGTATATGTTCCAATTGCTGACATGCAATCGGTTATTTATGCATCGTCTGTACTAAGTGCGGTTTACCTGTTCCGTAAAGCAAAAATGTTTCTATAATTATATTGTATTATAAATTAATATAAAGAAAAAGGCAATTATTTGAAACAAGAAAATTAAAAGCTGGAGGTTGAATTTTATGCGTAAAATCTGTTCTATTATATTAATTATCTTAGCGTTATTCCTTTGTTCCTGCTCTTCGAATCAAAGGGGCGACAGCAATGCGTCTGCAAATACTTCTCAGACTCAAAAGGTGGATGCTGCTTCAACGGCAAATGCAAAATCCAATATATCAGAATCCGCTTCTGCGACCTCGGGCATCTCAGTGGATAATTCTACCGGATGGCCCGGTGAATTTGATGGGAAACTGCCCAAGCCGGATTGCACGATAACTGGTGTTATTCGGTATGAC
>JAUZPC010000461.1 GCA_030706105.1 Bacteroidota bacterium
TAATTTGCCGCCAGATTTAGGACTGTGTGAAAATCATACTATCTATCCCAAATCAGGGTAATCATGATAATCGTTTAAATCCTGATTCGACAAATAAAAAGCATTAACCGTGCACTTCAAGGCGCTCTAACTGTTTAAATATTAAAGAGATATATAAAGACGAGACGTTCTCAGAACGTCTCTACGATGCAGATGCGAGCTCTAACTGTTACTATTATTCCACTAGGAATTGTTGATCTTATTGAATTATCACACAGTCTCTTTATCTGGTGGATATGGAGAGCATAAAGGCTTTTCCTTTATGGCTTAATTTATTGAGTTGAACATTTCCCTTGACTCTTTAATAACGGTTATATTGGTGCTGTCCCAATTTACCAGGTCATGAAGATGTGGCATTAAGGTTTTTCCTCTTGCAGTCAGCTCATACTCAACTTTAGGGGGAATCTCAGGGTAAACAGTACGTTTAACCAGTCCATCGGCTTCAAGTGATTTTAGTGTAACAGAAAGCATTTTTTGAGATATGGTTTTGATATATCCGTATATTTCATTAAATCTCAATACTTTGCCTTCTTCAAGAATCATAAGTATCAGCACGGACCACTTATCGCCAATCCTGTCGATTACATTTCTGACCGGACAATGCTCAGCGTCACTATATTTTAAAAAAATATTTTTATCCATAAGTTCTTTATTTTTATTATTTCTAACATTTTGGTAAGTATGTTACTTTTTTGTAAGCTCTTGTTTCTTTGATACTTACTTATTAGTTTTAACTTACCAAAAGTAATTAAATATATAATGAATATCAAGTAACAAAAAGTAAGAGAAAAACAAAGGAGACAATTATGAAAATCGGAGTAACCGGGGCAACCGGCCAATTGGGACGTCTTGTAATAGAAAGCCTAAAAAATAGAATTGAAAAGGGAAGTGTAACTGCATTGGTTCGTGCACCTGAAAAAGCAGCTGATTTAAATGTTGAAGCGCGTGAGTTTGACTACAGTAAGCCGGATAATCTGGCTGGGCAGTTAAAAGGAATTGATACATTATTGCTTATTTCCAGCAACGAAATCGGCCAGCGGGCAGTACAGCATAAAAATGTTATTGAAGCAGCTAAAAAAGCCGGCGTTAAATGGATTGTCTATACAAGTCTGCTTCGCGCAGATACATCTTCATTAAGCTTGGCAGGTGAGCATTGCGAAACAGAAGCTGCATTAAAAGAGTCAGGTATTCAATACACATTACTGCGCAACGGCTGGTACACTGAAAACTATACCGGTTCAATAAAAGGGGCTTTGGCGGGCGGTGCTTTTTTAGGGAGCGCGGGTGATGGGAAAATCTCTTCTGCAGCCAGGGCTGATTTTGCTGAAGCTGCCGCAGCAGTTCTAACCGGAGAAGGACACCGGGGAAAAGTATATGAGCTTGCCGGAGATGAGGCTTACACACTAACTGATCTGGCTGCTGAAATTTCACGACAGACCGGAAAGACTATACCATATAAAAACCTGCCTGAGGCAGAGTATGCAGGCATTTTGAAAAGTTTCGGTTTGCCGGAAGGTATTGCTGCAGCAATTGCAGGCTGGGATGTTTCGGCATCAAAGGGCGATTTGTTTGACGATTCAAAACTGATATCCAAACTTATTGGAAAGCCCACAACTTCTTTAGCGCAGTGCGTAAAAGAAGCTCTGAAATAATAGTTGAAACAGAAATACAAACTACAAAGACGCAAAGCAGCATAGAATTAATTTTGTGTCTTGGCGTCTTTGCGGCTGATTTGTTCAGTTATGGCGAACAGTTTTCAATTATCATTTTTACTAACTTGCATTTAAGACTGATAGGTGTTGCCGCAAAAAACTTATAAGAAATTTTAGCTTTATCCTTGCCTTGTTTCTTTAGGTGAGAGCAATTATTTTTATTGATTGATATTTGTATATATGAGGTGATATTTTTATGGATAATGTAAGCAAAGATAGTCTTACGTTTAATTATTCTGACGTATTTTTTAGCTATTATTTTAATAATACTATAAAATGCACAAAAATGGTAAGGGAACATTCACTTGTCTATGTTTATTCCGGTGAACTATTGGTTGAGGAGAATAATGAAGAGACAGCAATTCACGCTGGTGAGTGTGTTTTCCTCCGAAGGGATAACCGCGTCATTATGACAAAGAGGCCCAGAGGAGAAGAGATGTTCAAGGGAATATTCATGATATTCAACCGCAATTTTCTAAGGGAGTTTTATCAGACGATTGATAAAAAACTACTGCCTATGGAAGCAGAAAAGTATAAACCAAGTGTTATAAAACTGCCGCAAACCCCTGATATTACAAGTTTGTTCCAGTCCATAACCCCTTATTTCGATACGTCAATAAAACCTGCCGCAGAGTTAATGAATCTTAAATTGCAGGAAGGCGTTTATTCCCTTCTAAACATTGATAAAAGATTTTATCCAAACTTATTTGATTTTACAGAGCCGTGGAAAATTGATATCTTTGATTTTCTGGACGATAATTATATGTATGATCTTTCAATTGAAGAAATAGCTAAATTTACCGGAAGGAGTCTCGCTACATTCAAAAGGGATTTTAAAAAGATTAGTTCACTTTCTCCCCAAAAATGGTTGATAGAGAAAAGACTTAAGGTTGCATATGATAAAATCCGTAACGAAAGTAAAAAAGTTTCGGATGTATATATAGAAGTCGGCTTTAAAAACCTGTCA
>JAUZPC010000462.1 GCA_030706105.1 Bacteroidota bacterium
CGGAAAGCAGCCGCCTAAGTAAATTATTTATAAGTCCGGGTAATCCGGGTACAAGTTCTTTAGGGGAGAACGTTCGTATTAATCTTAATGACCATAAAAGCCTGATTAACTTTTGCAAAACTGAAAAAATTGAACTTGTTGTTGTAGGGCCTGAAATACCCCTTGTAGCTGGTGTTGCAGATATACTTAGAGCAGCAGGCATTAAAGTTTTTGGGCCTTCGGCCGGCGCTGCCGCAATTGAAGGTGAAAAATCTTTTGCTAAAAATCTGATGCGTAAATACAATATTCCAACCGCTGCATTTATTGAGTTCACAGACGAACAGACAGTAGAAACTTTAGAATATTTACGGAACACTGTATATCCTTTAGTGATAAAAGCGGACGGACTGGCTGCCGGTAAAGGTGTTGTTATTTGCAATAATTATAGTGAAGCCGAGACTGCTGTTATAGAAATATTTAACTCAAAAATATTTGGAAGTGCCGGTCGCAAAATTGTTATTGAAGAATTTATGACGGGGGAAGAAGCTTCTATTTTTGCTGTTACTGATGGCAAGGATTTCATTTGCCTCCCTGCTGCTCAAGACCATAAAAGAGCAGGGGATAATGATACGGGAAAGAATACCGGCGGCATGGGTGCTTATGCTCCGGCTGCATTAATCACGGATGAGCTTTTAACAGAAATTGAAACCAAAATTATTGCTCCTGTAATTGATGCCATGAAACTTGAAGGCGTATCTTTTTGCGGGTGCTTGTATTGTGGCCTTATGATTACCTCAGAAGGCCCTAAAGTAGTTGAGTTTAACTGTAGATTTGGCGACCCTGAAACTCAAGTTGTTCTGCCTTTGCTAAAGGGAGATTTTCTGGAGCTTTTATATTCGGCAGCTCAAGGCAAACTAAATAAAAACGCGGTAACCTATAACGGTGGTGCTGCAGTCTGTGTTATCCTGGCTTCTAAGGGATATCCGGATGAATACTTAAAAGGTTATGAAATTCACGGACTTAATAAAATTCCCAAAGGTACAATTGCATATCATTCAGGTACAATTCAAAATGATAAAAAAATTTTTACTAATGGTGGAAGAGTCTTGGGGATTACTGCCATAACAGAAAATAACGACCTGAAGGCAGCCCAAAAGAATGCTTACGAGGCAGTTTCCTTAATCAGTTATGACAATATCTATTTTCGCAGTGATATTGCCGGTAAAGGAATCAACCGTATATAATTCCCATGTCCCTCGATACGCAAATTCTAATGTAAAAAGAATTGATAATAAGCTGTATCTATTCTGCCAATAAATCTGTGTATTCTTTTTTTCTGCCTATATATTCTGCTGCATAAGAACAGGAGGGCAATATCTTGTAATTCATTTCCTGCGCATATTTAATACCTTCTTCAACTAATTTAGCTGCAATTCCCCTGCCGCGTAGTGAAGGGTCAACAAACGTCACATAAAATTCTATTATATTATTAATAACACGGTATCTTAAATAACTAATCTTATCTTCAATGTTTACATAAAAATTATTATTACTATTGTCATGAATTATTTGGTACTCCATTACTACTCCTTTTTTTTGTAATGGACAAAAATAAATTATTTTTAATAAATTTTATGTTTTTAAGAGTACATATATTATTTTACTTAAGATTATTAAAATAATTTATGAAAAAAGTATTACTGTATATTTTACCATTACTTTGCATTTTCCTTTCCTGCTCTAAAAGCACAGGTAAAACGGAAATTGAATTCTGGACTCTGCAGCTTAGTCCTACTTTTGATAATTATTTTAAAGAAATAATAAGCAAATACGAAGCTGAACATCCCAATATAAAAATTAAATGGGTTGATATTCCTTATGATGCAGTTATCCAAAAACTTATGTCGTCAGTTGCTGCCGGCAATCCGCCTGACCTTGTAAATTTATCAGCAGATTTCCTTTCTAAATTCAGTGGAATGAAAGCGCTGGCAGATTACAAAGAGCTTTTACCGGATTCATTATTAAATTTATATCTGCCAAATGCTATTGAACAATGTACTTATAACAATAAAATTACTGCACTTCCATGGTATCTGAATACTTATGTGCTTTTTTATAACACTGAACTGCTCAGACAGGCTGGTTTTACTGAAAAGGATGTTCCAAAGTCTTTTTCGCAGCTAATTAAATTTATAAGACTATATAAGGACAGAACAGGTAAATATGCTTTCTTCTGGAATATCGGTAAAGATAGTTATCTGCCGATGATGCTTGGTTCAGAGGGCATTGAAATGTTAAATCAATCATTATCCAAAGCATCCTTTAATTCCACTGAAGCAGTAAACACTATTGATGAATGGATTAAGCTTTACAAGGAAGGGTATCTGCCCAAAGAGTGCATAATTAAACCCGGGTCAACAGTAATTGAATCATATCAGGCAGGTCAGACCGCTTTAGTATTTACCGGCCCGGTTTTCTTAAAAAGGATTCAGGAGAATGCACCTGCCGTATATAAAAGCACAGAAATTAAACCTGCTGTAACCGGTAAGACAGGAAGACACGAGCTGGCTGTAATGTGTATTTCACTGCTTAACTCAAGTACACACAAAAATGAGGCTGCCGAATTTGCTTATTATGTTACTAATGCGCAGAATCAATTGAAGTTCTGCAAACTTGCAACTATTTACCCCTCGGTTGTTGAAGCGTTAAAAAATCCTTATTTTACAAACGACGAC
>JAUZPC010000463.1 GCA_030706105.1 Bacteroidota bacterium
AACTAATATTGAACAAGAAAACTACAGAGAGGAACTTGGAAGGGTCACCTCAGTACTTAGCGCAGGAAAAGAAACTTTAGCTGCCATGTATGCAAGCTTAGCAAACAAGAATAAGAATATAACATTTAGTGTATCTGATCTCTATTGTAGAGAGTAACGCCTTATATTAATAATTATAATTATAATTATAATTAATCTTTTATTAAAGAGAAGAGATGAAGGAATAAACTATAAGGCCGTTTCATTAAAATTAAATTATGAAACAGCCTTATATTCTAAAAAAATAAATATTAATCTTCTACAGCGAACACTGAATCAATTACGGTTCCATCAACCCACTTAACAACCGCAACTACTTTTTCTTTATTTACTTTTGGTTTTACAGGTTCGCCGCCGCAGATTAAATCAACTTCTTCTTTCAGTTCTTCAATTGTCTTATACGGTAAATTTGAGTTCTTTACCGCGTCAAGCAAATCTTTACGTAAAGGATTTATAGCAATGCCGCGTTCTGTTATAATAACGTCTATAAGTTCACCTGGTCCGCACACCGTTGTTACAGCATCAACAATTACAGGAATTCGGTCTCTAAATGTCGGGATAGCTAAAATTGTACATTTCCCATATAAACAATTCTGCCAGCCGCCTATCCCATGTAATAAGAAGCCGTCTGAGTGTGTTACAACATTTGCATTAAAGTTTACATCCACTTCTGTAGCACCCAATACAGCAGCATCAATTATTGATGCAAAATTTCCTTTCCCGTTAAAATTGTAACTGGTAAACGGGCTCGTATTTACGTGATTTGGATTCTCTCTCATTGAACGAACACCTTCTAAATCAAAAGTTTGTCCGTCAAGTATATAATCAGTTAAACCTTCTTCTAAAAGCTGGACTAAATATTTAGTACTTCCGCCTCTTACAAAGCGGGCTTTTACTCCTTTTGCTTTCATCCTTTCTTTAAGATAAACTACAAATGCCAAATTTGTACCGCCGGCACCGGCCTGAAATGAAAATCCGTCTTTCATTATACCTGAATCATCCAAAAACTGGGCAATATATTCAGCAATTAAAAGCCTGTCAGGAGATTTAGTTACTTCTGTTGTACCGGAAACTATTTTGGAAGCATCACCTAATGATTCTATATTTACCACAAAGTCTACATTGTTACCTTGTATTTGCCAGGGAACGCAAGGGAAGGGGACTAAGTTATCAGTAACAACTATAACCTTATCGGCATATTCTGAGTCTCCAAGAGCGAAACCAATTAGACCGCAGGCGGACTTTCCGTCAACGCCATTTGCATTTCCAAAAGGATCGGCAGTTGGAGCTGAAATTACTGCAATATCAACTTTTACTTCTCCATTTTGTAAGGCTGCATATCTGCCTCCATGTGAGCGCAAGACACCAACACCTTTCATCTTTCCCTTTGTAGTAAATCTGCCTAACGGTCCATTCATACTGCCTTCAATATGATGTATTGTACCGTCTTCAAGATAGGGGATTAAATGTTCATGGCATGGAAAAGAGGCACTTGGGAACCATCTAATATTTTTAATACCCAATTCCTTAACTGCATCAAAAACCATATTTGTTACAAGATCACCGTTGCGTAAATGATGATGGGTGGAAATAGTCATTCCATCTTTTATCCCTGCTTTAATTAAAGCTTCTTTAATTGAAGCAACTGTTTTATTACCATCAAAAGGATATTCAAAACAAGATTTGATTTGCGTCCCGATTGTTTTTCCTTCAGGCTTGTATTTGTTAACGCCCATAAATGGAATTTGTTTCTCGCCGTTTATTTCATCAGGAACCATTCTCCCAATAGCATTTTTAATTAGTTTCATAATTCAATTCTATTTTATTTAATAATAAAAAATAAATATAACATGCTTGCATAACCATAAAACCTCACCCCTTCACCCACCTACGGCGGGCAAGCCTCTCCAAAGGAGAGGGGAGAAGGAAATAAAATTCAAAAATCAAAGTCTTTTCCCCCTCTCCGCGCACCGACGAGTCGGGGCGTGTATAGGAGAGGGGGCTAGGGGGTGAGGTCATACTATCTCTTCAATAATTCTATATATTACTTCAGAAATATTATTCATCACCTCTTCATTAGTAAACCTAATGACTCTAAAACCTTCACAAGACAATTCAAAATCTCTTTGCTTATCATAATTTTTTTGGAAATTATGAATTTCGCCATCAGTTTCAATAACTAATTTCTTCGATAGGCATACAAAATCGGCAATATAATTACCGATAGGGTGTTGCCTTCTAAATCTAACACCTAACTTATTATTTCTTAAACTATCCCATAAAATATTTTCAGCTTGGGTAGCTTTAGTTCTATTATCTTTCGCGAATTCCTTAAGATGTTTATATACTTCAAATTCAGAAGTAATCCATCTGGGCTTTTTCGTATATGACATAAAAACAAATAATAGTTATAATAAATAAACCGCAAAACCTCACCCCTTCACCCACCTACGGCGGGCAAGCCTCTCCAAAGGAGAGGGGAGAAGGAAGTTCCAGACCAGTTACATAATCTGATGCCTATTCTTCAAGAACATCGGTACTTGTAGATTGCTAGCTTGTCTTTCCAGATTCGTAAAGATATTCTATTTCTTAGTAAACCTAATGAATTTAATACCTTCGAAAATCACCACAAAACCTCACCCCTGCCCCTCTCCAAAGGAGAGGGGAGAAGGAA
>JAUZPC010000464.1 GCA_030706105.1 Bacteroidota bacterium
TATAATAAGAAAAATATAAAATAAATATTTAGAAAGCAATAACTAAAACAATGTTTAATATATTTAAATCATTGAAACAAAGGTGAGTAGCCATAACTACTTTCAAGTAATATTTCAATGGAAAAGATACACCTTGTTGAAAGTTTAATAATCAAAATGTGTTATAATTAAACTGCATTATTTATCTTTGTTCGGCGACTAGACATTATAGTATCCTTGCCTTGGGCCTGTTATCTCTGTATTCCAAGTAAGCATTATAAACGGTTATTTCTAAAGATAATATTAACCAATTGTTGAGTGAGAAATTTATCCCTTCCAATGAAATCAGAAGACTCCTCATCTGTTTTTCCTTTCCAGTTTGCCGGTCAGATAAGTAAAAAAGGTTTTTCCCGGAGGAGGAGATTAGTTCCTGGCAAATATCGAAATGGTTATGTGGCTCAAAAGTAAAGAAGGGTTAGCTCTTCTTAAAAAATCTCTGGGCTTCTTCTCCAAATAAATGAGCAGGGAAATGTTATGGGTTGTCTCAAAAATATGGAATCATAGATCCCTATTAATTAAAAACATTGCTTTAGGATAAACACAAATCAAATTGTAATTTCGTATTTTTGAGACAGCCCCAATAATAATACGGGCTTAAACCAGGTACTCCGTTGACAGGTGAATAACCTGTAGTAATCTTTATTTTTCATTTATACAGATGACGCTGATTATTTAATCAGAATCATCTTCTTTGCAGAAGTATATCCACCGGCAGTAATCCTGTATATATACATTCCGCTGCCTAACTTGCTTCCATCAAAGTTTATGGTATAATTGCCGGCAGACTTATAATCATTTACAAGCGTTTTTACTTCATTGCCGAGCATATCATATACTTTTATTGTAACCTGTTCGCTCTTTGGCAGTTGGTAGTTTATTGTAGTACTTGGATTAAATGGATTCGGGTAATTTTGTCCAAGCCCGAAATCCGAAGGCATATCTTTTGAAGAGGGTTCAACCGAAGTAACCATTTCAGATAACGGCCGTCTCCATATACCATTGCCCATAGTACATTCAAAAAGATAATTGCCCGATATTGCAAGTTTTATGACATTAGTATCTCTCAAGCCCGTATTGACGGCAGTCCAGCCTGTACCGTTATTAGTAGAAAGGTAGATACCGGCGTCAGTCCCTGCAAAGAAATTTGTGCCGTAAATGACTAAAGACCTGACAGGAGAGTGGTACAAACCTATTTGATTCCAACTTGAACCGTTGTTGGTGGAAAGAAATAATCCTCTGAGCCAAGTTCCTGCATATAGATTTGTACCGCTTGTGACAAGACACATAATAAAACGGGCTGCCATACCCGTATTGACGGCGGTCCAGTTTGTGCCGTTGTTGGTAGAGAGAAAGACACCGCCGTATATAGTTCCTGCAAAGATATTTGTCCCCGAGATAGCAAGAGACATAATAAAATCATCACTCATCGTTCCCATTTTGGTCCAGCTTGTACCGTTGTCAGTGGAGAGATAAACTAGATCGCCATAAGTTCCGGCAAAGATATTTGTTCCCGATATAGCAAGAGATTGGACAGATTTATTTGTCAAACCTATTTGAGACCAGCTAGTGCCGTTGTTGGTGGAAAGGTAGACGCCGTTATTCGTCCCGGCAAAGATATTAGTCCCGCTCGCAGTCAAAGTATGGATATCTTTGTTCGTCAAACCCGTATTGACAGCTTTCCAGCTAGTGCCGTTGTTGGTAGAAATATAGACCCCATACAGATTAGTCCCGGCAAAGAGATTCGTGCCATTCGCAGTAAAGCTTCTTATAGAATCACAGTATGGGCCGCTTACTTTTACCCATTGAGCATAAAGAGTATTGTAAGATACATTGATAAGAAGGAGAGTCAAAACAAATCTGAAAATGTGTTTCATTTTAATTACCTTAAATAAAATTATAAAAAAAATTTTCTCTAAAATATATCTCTATTCAATATTAAGTAAAATAGACCGTTAACACAATAGTAAATCTCTGTAAAATCATTCTTTTGTATGATTTATAAATGGATCACAAGAACGTATGTGCCAATATATATAAATCAATACTTAGATGCAACTTGTATTGTGTACTTATATATGAAAAGTTATATTATAATGTTTAAATCTATCGCTGCCTGATTGACTCATAAATAGTGAAGACATAGTGGATAATAAATATGTTACCCAAAAGTAAAGGTAACTATAAAATACAAATGCCAAAACAGCCTTGTTCCTCAACTTAAAACCATCAACGCAGGCGATTTCTATACGTAGGCCAGTTTCAACGATTGAATCATTAAAGACTCTTGCAAACAGTAAGGATGTCCCTTATAAGTCTCTAATCAAAATATACCGTGCTGAAAGGATAAAGAGCGAATTTGGGAGATAGCCGGCTATTTCCTTTTAAGTTTGCCGGCCAGATAAGTAAAAAAGGTTTTTCCCGGAGGAGCGATATCAAAAACTATCTCCATTTTATCATTTGAGGTTAACATATATGTCAGACGGAACTGGGGAGCGTTGGGTGAAGCGTCACTTGTAAATATTGCTTTACCGGAATCTGCCACAACGCTATAATTGATAATATGGTTTTCATTATCAAAATAAATTGCTTTAATTGAGTCTGCAATTTTGTATATGACCATAAAATCTTTATGTGAAATCTCAGGCTTTCCATTTGCTGCGGGGTAATAAGCA
>JAUZPC010000465.1 GCA_030706105.1 Bacteroidota bacterium
ATAAAAGGGACCTTTTCGTTTTGATTGATTTTTAGGAACTCAATAATAATGGATTCAAAAATGTTTTCCACAGTAGTATCAACGGGAAAATCAGGGAAAGTAATTTTATCCCAATTCCTCATTGAAAACTTTTGGAGTTGATGTCTTAAAATATTTGGGATGTACGAACGCGTATTATAATATATATCAGTAAGAAAATTATTTTGAAAAGCTATATTTTTATCTTCAATATACTTTTCCAAACGTAGATTATTGATTACATCATTCAAATTATCAGGCAGGGTAATAGTGTGATCTGCTGAAATCTCTGAATAGCATTTATGGTTCCCTGCTTTTCCAAAACACAATATCTCATTTAAATAGAAGAAATCGTTATTTGCCTTCCTGGGGGGGGAGGTCGTAAAGTTAAAATAATTTTCCGGCAGTTTATAATATTCTTCTATTGCTTTATTCATCCTAATGCTGCATTCATAATAATAACAAGATATTGCAAAAAGTTATATTAAATATAAAACTTATCAAATCCTGTGACAAATGACATGAAAAAAGTATATACCACAAAGAAAAATTTGTTACTTTAATAAATAATTAAATATGTTAGAACCTTCGCCTGAATCCTTTACCTAATACTTCATGAACATTATTAATAATTACAAAAGCATGCGGATCAAGTTCCTTGGTAATTTCCAGCAGCTTGGATAATTCTTTATTAGTAACGGAAGTAAAAATAATTTCACGTTCAACATTAGTATAAATACCGCGGGCTTTTAATGCTGTTGCTCCACGGCTAAGGTCATTAACAATTGCATCCGCTATTGCATCTGAATTGTCGGAAATTATATAAACCATCTTGGCATAGTCAAAACCATCCAACAGGATATCAACAAGATTGCTTGAGACAAGGAGCAGAAGCAAAGCATATAGTGTGAGTGTCAAAGCTGTTTTACTGCCTGAAAGGCCTTTCATTTCTATACAAAGTCCCGCACTTGCAATAACAAAAAAGTCAATCAGCATAATTGCCTGACCTGGTTTGACGCCAAATTTTTTCTGCATAATGGCTGCAACGATATCGGAGCCGCCGGTGGTGCCTTTAAATTTAAAAATGATACCCAAGCCTAAACCAAGTAAAGTAGCTCCTATCAATACATAAAAGAAAAAGTCATATTTTGCAAGTTCAACAACGGTTCTGCTATTTTGAAGCCTTATAAAACCGAAACCGGGCATATCTCCTCTAAATAAATCAATAAATAAGGAGTTGAGTGTAAATCCGTAGAAAGTCCTAATGCCAAATGTTTTTCCTAGTTCTTTAATTCCCCATAAATATAAGGGCAGGTTAAGAATCCAAATCATAACTCCCACCGGTAGTTTTCCATCCGTAAGATAATATATCGTCATGGAAAGACCGCTCACGCCACCGGGCACTACCTTGGCATCAACCAGAAACACGCCTATGCCAATTGCCATAACTGCGGCGCCTATTGTAATGAAAAAATATTCTAATATTGCTTGTTTTTTTAAAATTTTAGCTGTCATTAATCTTTGAATTCTTTTATATTTAGTAAATTTATTAGAACCAGACTACTAAGATAGTAATTATTATTGCTCTATAAAACTAAAATATTGGCATAAATTGAGAAATATTTAAGTAAGTTATTCTTGTATAAATATTTAGGAAAAATTTAGTACTTTAACAATTGAAGAATTTTTTAGTATTTATTATTAAGATCAGAACATTTTTTCTAAAAACAGGTATAACCTTTGCGGGCAGATATTATTCTGTTTAGTTTATTCCTGATATAGAAATCTTCTACTCAAATTACTTTAGGAAAAGGATGAAAAAATCATTCACTTTGTTGTTTCTCCTGTTCATCTCTGTTCTAAATGCGCAGACAATTGAACAAAAATCTATTGCAGTTACTATTTATAATGCCGGTATCGGAGTAATTAAAGATGTACGTTCAATAGACCTAAACTCAGGTGTAAACAAGTTGGCAATTACCGATGTCTCTAAGAAGATTGACCCTACAAGCGTGCATATCAAGCTTGAAGGCGAAGTATTGGAGCAGAATTACCAATATGATCTTGTCAGTTTAGATAAAATTTTACAAAAATATATTAATAAGGATGTTAGAGTAACCGGAGATAGCAGCAGGCTGATTGAAGGGACTTTATTATCATCCAGAAACAGTCAGCTCGTAATTCAGAAAAAAGACGGCCTTCTTACTTTATTGCCAAGTATATCCAAATATCAAGTTAATGTGGATAAGCTGCCTGAGGGACTAATAACAAAACCGACTTTAGTTTGGGATGTTAACTCTCCTTCAAAAGGTAAGCAGAATGTGGAAATTACCTATCAAACCGAAGGCCTGACATGGAATGCAGAGTATGTTGCTGTCTTAAATGATAAAGATAATAAAGTTGATTTAAAAGCATGGGTAAGTATTGAAAACAATTCAGGTTCTTCATACAAGAATGCCAAATTAAAATTACTAGCCGGAGATGTTATGTTTGTTCTTCCTATGGTCAAACCTGACAATATGTTTGCTGATGAATTTGTACCTCTTAATAAAGAAGAGACTGTTCCGGAACCTGAAAATAAATTTGTTGAAGAACCTTTTTTTGAGTACCATGTTTATGATTTGCAAAGACCTGCAACTATTAACAATAATGAGACAAAGCAAATTTCTTTATTTGATGTATCTGATAT
>JAUZPC010000466.1 GCA_030706105.1 Bacteroidota bacterium
TCACTATACTTAAGTGAAGTGTTTACGTCATTTTCATACTCGTAGTAGAGTGTCATTAAAAAATAACGTGACTCATATTTGGTATATTTACCGGAATATGCTGCCTTATTAAGCTGTTCTATTCCTTTTTGCTTGTCTCCCTTCGGAAAGAAAATCATCAGCGGTTTTACCATTGGGTATTGGTCGGGAATTACAGACGCATAGTAATTGTAAATTCCAAAGCCCAATTGAACATCTATATTATTCGGGTTTAGATTATAAGCCTCCTGAACTATGGGGAGAGCTTCGCGCCCATCATCTGCCGCTTTTATCCAACTGTTTCTGTATCCTCTTAAGCGTCCCCTAAAGCCAATTGCTCCGCCTTTAAAGAAAAGAGCTTCATCGTTTTTAGGATTCTTTTTCAGGAGTCCATCACACTGAAAAATTACATCTTCAACTTTCTGATAAAAAAGATCGTCATAGGATTCATTATCAATATCAAGCAGGATTTTCCACCAGTCAATCATTGCAAGAAAAAACCTCCCGGCCGGGTGCTCTGGGTAATCCGCAATCAACTGCTTAAAAGTGGTTTCTGCTTCGTGGAATTTAATATTATAGATATATTTTATCCCTTTAGATATTGTGCTGTCAATCGGCTCTTTATTTGCAAATGCCGACATGCTAAAAAGCAGTAAAAACAATAAAAAATAAGAATATTTTTTCACTAACGCTCCAATAAAATTTATAAAAAAAGCTGAAAGAATTACTCTTTCAGCTTATACGGTATTAATAATAAAAAGTTGCCGGGGACTATTTTTTTACCATTCTAAGCCCGGAAATTGGTTGAAGTTTATACTTAAACTCTACTGATTTGTAATTTTTACCATTACCGGCCATGTTTATTTTAGTAACCCAAATTTTTACATAATTGCGGGAACTAAGTTTAAGCAGATATACAGTATTTTCCATAACAACCTGGTTTTTAGAGTCCGGTTCAACAAGCTCAGTTAAATCAAAGGCTGTTTGACCGGTGCCGATAATTCCCATTAGAGTTGTTTTAACACCCGGTGTTTGCTGATCCGGTGAGTAAAAACGTAACCCCGTGGCATCGCCTCTTAAATGCAGATCAATTAATTGTGCATTGTTGGAGGTATAAGCATAACGCGTACCTACTCCGAATGTAGTATTCCAGCCATAACCGCTGTTTCCGTTACCTGAAGGAAGATATTCGTCAATAACATCATTGTTGGCAAAAACAGGAGCGTAAATTTTAGTTCCTACGGAATCACTTCTTACACTATCCTTTAACTGGGCATGAATATATGAAATATATTTCTTAAGCGGGATCAGTGAAATAATAGTCTGGCTCGAAGCATTTTTGTCCGTTGTTACGGATGAAAAAAGTGACTTAATGGCATTTGCCGAATCGACTTCGTAAGTATTAATTACATAACCTTTAAAATCAGTTCTGCTCTGATGTGCAGAGGCCTGCCAACTGATTTCCACATAACAGCCGGTGGTCTGATCCAACTTAATTGTTACATTTGATGGTGCGCCTATGCTGGTTACAACGGGTAGATTCTCGTTTTTATCACTTAAGGCACAGTCACCTGCAAAAAACATTAAGAAACCAATAATGGAAAATACTAATGTAGCTGCAATGCTATGTTTATGCATTTAAATTCTCCAATTTTACAAACCGGCGATTTTAATAATTAAGAACTCAGTAATTTTATCAATTGCTACTCTAACCTGCTCCATTGTATCTCTTTCCCTTATGGTAACAGTGTTATCTTCAAGGGTTTGGGTATCAACGGTTATGCAGAAAGGAGTTCCTGCTTCGTCTTGCCTTCTGTACCTTCTGCCTACAGCACCTTTATCATCATAAAATACTTTGAAGTTCTTGCGAAGATCGGTTTCTATTTTACGTGCAATTTCCGGCATTCCGTCTTTATTAACAAGAGGCAGAATAGCAGCTTTTACGGGCGCCAATTTCGGGTGAAGTCTTAGTACTGAACGTACCTCTCCGTTTACTTCTTCTTCATAATAAGCATCAATTAAAAACGCCATGAATGATCTGCTTGCTCCGGCGGATGTCTCAATAATAAATGGAATGTATTTTTCTTTCTTCTCTTCGTCAAAATATTTCATTGATTTACCGGAGAATTGTTCGTGGCGGCTTAAATCAAAATTCGTTCTGTTGTGAATGCCTTCAATCTCACCCCAGCCGAATGGGAATTCATATTCAACATCAGTTGCTTCTTTTGCGTAATGGGCAAGTTTATTTGCAGGATGATCATGAAAGCGTAATTTGCCTGCCGTCATTCCTAATGCATAATACCAGTCAATGCGTGCCTGTTTCCAGTAATCATACCATTTCTTGTCGTCCCCGGGGGTAACAAAAAACTGCATTTCCATCTGTTCAAACTCTCTTGTCCTGAATAAGAAGTTTTTAGTGTTTATTTCATTCCTGAAAGCTTTGCCAATCTGGGCAATTCCAAAAGGAAGCTTCTGACGGGAAGAATTTTGAACATTTAAGAAATTAACAAAAATACCCTGTGCAGTTTCCGGCCTAAGGAATATGGCGGCGCCTGTGTCTTCAACAGGTCCGATAAATGTTTTAAACATCAAATTAAACTGACGCGCAGCAGTAAAAGTATTCTTGTTGCCGCACTGAGGACAATTAATTTCTGCAAGTAATTTAGGGCCTAATTCTGAATCCTCA
>JAUZPC010000467.1 GCA_030706105.1 Bacteroidota bacterium
TGGTAAAAATATCTGGTACGGTACTGGTAAAGCAATTTCTTCTCTAAAAGGGAATCAAACAAACCCTCAGGTCTTACCTACTGATTCGTCTTTAATTGTTGCATGGACTTTTGAAGGGAATGGAAACAAAGATGTATATATTCAGAACTTTTCTTTCAAAGGTTATCCGCTTTGGAAGTATGATGGTATCCCAGTTATTGAGTTAAAGGGTGATCAGTTCGGTCAAAAATTACTAAGTGACAATAGCGGCGGAGCCATAGTCTGCTGGATAGATAAAAGAATTGATTCTGTTAAAGCTAACATTTATGCCCAAAGAGTTTTTAACGGTCAGCTTTCATGGAACCAAACCGGTGTTCCCTTAGCTACTTTTTACAATACTGAAAAAAGTTACCTGAATGTTATTTCTGACAGCAAAGGCGGAGCTATTGCGTTTTTTAAAGAAAAGAGGAAAGAAGGGAATAATATTTATGGACAAAAAGTCTTTAATACCGGCTCTTATATTTCCCAAATCTCTAAAATTGATTTGCAAATAGCAGGCGATTCGATTAAAGTTTCCTGGCAGGTTCCTGAAGCATCATCAAATTCTGTATTTGATGTAGAAAGGGCATACAAAGAGGATACTCAATCCTCTGCATGGCAGATAGCTGCTACAATTAAATCTAAATCAGGCGTGAATTCTTATGAGTTTTATGATACCCCTGGTAATTCCGGAGCGGTATATTATCGCATTACGCAAAAAGACAAAGATAAGAATATTGTAACCTCTGATGTAAAAAGTATAAATTTCTTTAAAGGTGCCGGGAATATAGTTGTTGGCCAGAATGTGCCTAACCCATTTAAAGGCAAGACTAAAATTATTTTTTATTTACCACAGTCTGCCCATGTTAAAATTGAATTTTTTAACAACCAGGTTCAGAAGGTAAATGAGATAAATGATACTTTTAAGAGCGGCGAAAATGAAGTGTACTTTGATGGTACAGGACTTCCTGAAGGTATTTATTTCTATCGCTTTCAATCGGGAAGTTTTACGGATGTTAAAAAAATGCTGATAAATAAATAGCATGATTAACGGCACTCTAAAAATATTTATGGATTTTGACGGTACCATTACTACTACAGATGTAGGTGATGCTATATTTACTCATTTCGGAAACCCTGATATTGTAAAACCGGCTGTAGAATTGCTTCTAACAGATAAAATATCAGCCCGTGAGTGCTGGCGGCGGCTTTTTAATTCTGTTGACAAAATTGATGTAAATGAGTTAAATAGTTTTATAGACAGCATTCCTGTTGACCCATATTTGGCTGATTTAGTACATTATTTTAACGAGAACAATATTGAGTTTTATGTACTTAGTGACGGATTTGATTATTATATTGACAGAATATTTATTAGAGAAGGACTTAGTGATATAAAATATTTCTCTAATAAAATGAGTATTACAAAAGATAGTAAACTTGTACCTTCGTTCCCTTATTATGATCACTCTTTTATAAACTCAGCAAACTGCAAGCGTAATCACATTATAAATCTCAGCTCTGATGAGGACTACACAATTCTTATAGGTGACGGCAATTCCGATAAACATACCGCCGTTTACTGCGATTTCATTTTTGCTAAAAATGATTTAATAAAATTTTGCCAGAAAGAAAGTATTACTTATTGTCCCTATAAACATTTTGACGATATCATTGAAAAAATTGATCTGCTTAAGAAAAAGAAAAGATTAAAAAAACGTCATCAGGCAGAATTAAAACGTAAAGAAATATATATGATGGAGCCGTAACTGAATGGCAATTGCTTTATGTCTATAGACCTGACCTCATAATTAAGTATAGTTGATTATTAAATTTTAAAATATAAATAGAAAGTAACAATGTCCTTATCATCATTATTTTTTAAATACAGAGGGTATACCCCAATACCTTTTGTTATAATTATGTTAATATTTGCCAATGCTAATATATATAGCATGGCCATCGGATTGGCAATTGCGGTAGTCGGTGAACTGATAAGATTATGGGGAGTAAGCTGGGCGGGGAGTGAAACGCGTACAACTGATGTCGGCGGAACTTTCCTTATCATCAGCGGACCATTTGCTTATGTAAGAAATCCGCTATATGTAGGTAATATTCTAATGTACACAGGTCTCGGCATTATGTCTTATGCATTATTTCCGTATCTCCAAATTGCCGGGCTGGTATTCTTTGTTACTCAGTATTATTTTATAGTATCCAAAGAAGAAGAATATTTACGCGGACAATTTGGCGTTCCTTATGCCGAATATACCAAAAATGTAAACAGATTTTTCCCAAAATTATCAGCATTTAGAAGTAAAGAGTCCGTTAAGCAGCCGCCTTTTAATTTACAAGCAGGACTTAGATCCGAGAGAAGAACTTTTCAGGCATTTGGCTTTGTTGCACTTGCCCTGATTGTGGAATATATTGTTTTTGCGTTAAATGCAAAATAATACTTCTGAAATACTAATTATTGCAGGAGAAGCTTCCGGAGATTTACACGGGGCAGCTTTAATTGAGAAACTAAAAAATAGTTGCCCTGACATTCATGTTTCCGGAATAGGCGGGGATAAAATGGCAGCGGCGGGTATGGAATTGTTTTACCATATTAACAAACTGTCTTTCCTGGGGTTTGCAGAAGTTATTAAGCACATTCCGTATATAAAAA
>JAUZPC010000468.1 GCA_030706105.1 Bacteroidota bacterium
AAATTCACCTTCCAGGCAATGGACGATATGTCCTTGTTTACACCAAAGGTCAGCTAAATAACCTTTTGAGTACTCAACTATCCGTATCCTTAGTCCGGGGAACTGTACCGTTTGCCAGTATGCCGTGCCGGTTTCTCCTTTATACTCAACTTTTGGAATTGTTGTCCAGTCGATTGTTTGAAATGGGATATTATTTTCCATTTTTGATATTCCTTATTTTGTCAATTAGCTATATCAAATATAATTTTTTTTAGAATCAAAAAAAATCTGAGTTATCAGGTAAGAAAATACTCCTCTCAATCAGCCAAAAATAAATCCAACATCGGTAAAAGTTAACAAATCAGTTCATCTTTACAACCTTTTGTACTTGACTACTTACCGTCCGGAGTATCTTTTTTTGTCATCGTTTTAGATTGATGTGATAAGTGCGGGATTAACATATATTTAGTTATTCTTGAATATTCATCGTAACCATTTAATTCAATTTTTAATGTCTTGTCTTCATAATTAGTTCGTAAAATAATAAGAATTATATTTAACGAAACAGGTATAAAACTAAACAATGAACCAATTATAAATGGGTAGCAAAAAGAAGAAAGAATAGCTGCCAAGTAACCGGGATGCCTTATATATCTATATGGTCCTGTTGTACATACTTGCTGATCAGATATTTTATCATTCCTTTGCGTTAAAATAAAATTTGTATTGCTTATATATGCCCATAACCCTAAAGCGCACGAAAGAATAAATACTAAAAGACCCGGATATATCATTATAAAAGGAATATTTGACCATTTAAAGCGAGTGACATCAAGCCCTGCAACAATTAGCGAAGCATATGTGAATATGGGGTAGAAGATTATAAAGTATTTGTCATAATGCTTTGTTTCCTTCCAATTAAGATGTCCTCTTTCATTTAATAATTGCGGATTTATTATCATCAGAGTCGATATGTAAATACCCTGATATAAAAATGCTATAGAGATATATATCCAGGCCCTACCCCAACAAGTAGTCCCGGCGGAGGTGAATAAAACGACAGCTCCGATAATGGCAGCAGCAAATTCTCTTATTATTCCTCTTATTCCAAATATATTTAGTTTTACAGAATTTATAGTCATAAAAATATTTAATTAGTGCTTTATAATAAACAAATTACTCTGCTGTTAAATGATGGAAAGATATTTTGTTTTGCTTCCGGTATAAATTGTGACGTTGATCTACAAGATAAGCCGGTGAATTTGCCCCGTGATTTACCATATGCCGGCAGATTATCTGTTTTCATCTCAGTTATATGACCATTTAAGGAATTCAGGCACCTCTCATCAATTTTAAATAATATTTGCCGGCAGGAGATCATATATTGCAAATCAGGATTAAAAAATAAGGAAAAAGAAATATGAAAAACGGAAAACCGACAGTCCTGCTCATTCTCTTTCTGCTTACCATTCTTCTGTCCCCCGCCCGGGCACAAAGCAGCGTTATATCTGATGATGTTTTAATTAAACAAGCCGCCCTTAATTATATTGAAGGGTATTATTCCGGCGATGTGGAACGAATTGAAAAAGCAATTCATCCCGATTTTAATAAAGCATCTCCAAGAGACCTCCCTAATACGGGAAGAACTTTACTTGCCTACACAACATATTCCGCGCTTATGGAAAATGCGCGTGCAAAAATCGGGGCTTTGGATGACACCGCCCGGCACATACAGGTTAAAATTCTTAATGTAGATAATGATGTTTCAAATGTAAAAGTTACTTCAGCAAACTATACGGAATACCTGCAACTGGTTAAGCTGGACGGTCAATGGAAAATATTGAATATTCTTTTTACAACCGGAACCAACGGTCCGTCTCGCATAAAAGATTTTAATACCGAAAATGAAAAACCTGCAATTCAAAAAACCGCGCTTCAATATCTTAACGGATTGGGCGGTTCCGATGCTGCACATCTGGAACTTTCAATCAGTCCTGATTTTAATAAAGTCACTCTGGTACCTGTTCCAACAACAGGTAAAGTGAGTTTAAGAAAAGTACATTATGAAGCAGCTATGCAGACGGCACTTTCAGGCATAGGGAAGCAGGATGAAATATACCGCGATTATCACGTTTCAATAATTGATCTGACAGACGGTCTTGCAGTTGCAAAGTGCGAGCTTGCTACAACGTATGAATACGTTCAGATGTTTAAGTCCAATGGAAGCTGGAAAGTTCTTAACAGCATAAATAAAGTAAATTCAACCATACCGCCAATCCGGTTTATGACGGTAACTGCCGGTGACCGGATGCCTGACTTTACACTTCCCGTTTACGGCGGAGGAGAGTTTACACTTTCCAAGAACCAGGGTAAAAGCATAATGCTGGTTTTCCCCCGCGGCTGGATCGGGAACCAGTGGTGCCCTTACTGCCCGTACCAATATCTTGAACTTGAGCATATGCAAAAAACAGCAGATATTGAAAAGAAATATGGTGTAAAGATATTGTTTGTTATGCCCTACAGCAGCGACAGGGTTAAAGACTGGCTGGAGAAGTTTCCCGCTGCAATGCAGACGGTAGAAAATATTAAAAACCCCACACAGCAGCCCGCAAAGGGGAGCATACAGGAATACTATGTAAACTGGGCAAGGAACAGTTTCCCGCTCCAGTTTGAAGTAAGAGAAAATGACAGCCATAACGTAATTCC
>JAUZPC010000469.1 GCA_030706105.1 Bacteroidota bacterium
TAAGCCCTTTAAGAAAAGGGGAACCGGGAAATAATTTATCTGCACTGTGCAAACCGGCTAATACCGGCTGAAACATTAAAATCAAATAGCTTAATATTATTCCTAAAGTAGAATTTCTTGTAAGAATACCGCATAGGAAAATAAGTGCTAAAATAGTAATAAATGCAAAAGTATAAAATAATGGCAGCCAGAAAATATTAATGGCCCATATCCCTAAAAGGGAGGATGTAAATATCCAGATGAATAAAGTGATATAAACAAAATTAAGAAAAATAAACAATGCAACCGCAAAAAACCTGCTGTAAATAAAAGTCGGACGTGAAATAGGCTTAGATAAATATAAGTCAATTAATCCTTTAGGCAGGTAAGAAACAGAAAGCGAAGAAGTACTGAAAATTGAAATCAAAATAAAAATGGAAGCTACAGAAGATGTAATCTGAGTTTGCAATTGCAGCAGACCTGAATAATTCTTTACTTCTATTGGAGCATTTTTAAATGCATAAACGGAAAATGCAGCCAGTGCAATCAAAATTACATTATAAACGCTAAACAAGATTAAAAAAGTTTTGTTTGCCCAAATTTCTTTAAAGGTAAATAAGGTTATGTTTTTGAGGTCTTTCAAAATGTTTTCTCCTTATCTTTAAGTGAAGAAATGAACAAACTTTCAAGCGAGGCTTTTTGATAAACAATTTCTTTAATCAAAATATTATTCTTCCTTAAATTATCAATAACCAAATTAAGCTCAAGGTCACTGCTTATATTTAGCGAATAACTGTCCCCGCTGATTAGTGTAAACTTGTTATTAAAATCAGGTGTTAAAAGTTTAATATCGCCTTCAACTCTAATAATGTATGAAGCATTTAATTCCGACATTTCACTGAGACCGCCTGACCTTACCAGTTGACCTTTATCCAGAATGGCAATTTTATCAGTAATCTGCTCAACTTCTGCAAGCAGATGACTGTTTAGAAAGATGGTTTTGCCTTGGCTTCTAAGATTTAACAAAATTTCTCTAATTTCAATTCTGCCCATCGGGTCAATACCGTCAGTGGGTTCATCCAGAAAGATCAGCTTTGGATCATTTATTAATGCTTGTGCCAATCCGATGCGCTGCATCATTCCCTTGCTGTATGTTTTAATCTTAGCATCGGCCCATTTCCCCATGCCGACCAAATACAAAAGTTTAGGGATCCTTTCATTCAAGACTGCGCTTTCCAGTCCGCTAAGCATTCCGAAATATTTAAGGATATCATGTCCGGTAAAATTTAACGGGAACCTGTGATTTTCGGGGAGGTAACCTATATCTGATTTGATGGCAGAGTCTCTATAGTCTTTACAAAAAATACTGATTGATCCCTCGGTTGGTAAAGCTATTCCCAAAAGAAGCTTAACTAATGTGGTTTTGCCTGCTCCATTTGGTCCAATTAATCCAAAAATGGAACCTTCAGGAACAGTAAGCGTTAGCTTATCTAAAGCTTTTACCTGTCTCTTGTTAAAATTAGAGGTATAGACTTTAGTAAGACTATTTATTTCAATAATGTTCATTTAGTAAATTTATTTTTTGTAATCTGCAAATTTACTAAAAAGAAAGGAAAGAAAATTACAAAACGATTCTTACATATTAAAAAAAGTATAACTGCGGAGAGGGAGAGATTCGAACTCTCGTTAGAGCAAGCCCTAAAACGGTTTTTCCCGAAGGGACGGCTACGCCGCAGACCGTCCAATCCTTTATATAATATTTTTCTCTTTCAGCCAATTATAGCCGGGAATGGACTTGAAGAAAGCTTCTCTTTTAATTGCTTCTGTTTTGGAATTATATTCTTCAATATAATGCAATTCCCAGGGCCTCTTTCTTTTTGTATACTTTGATTTGCCTGAATTGTGGTACTTTAATCTTTTTTCTATATCTGAAGTGTATCCATAATAATATGAATTATCAAATAAACTTTTTAGTACATATGTATAGAACATATATATCCCGTTTATACTGCATAAATAACTGCGGAGAGGGAGAGATTCGAACTCTCGTTAGAGCAAGCCCTAAAACGGTTTTCGAGACCGTCCCATTCAACCACTCTGGCACCTCTCCGTATGTTTCTTCTATCTACAAATTTTCTTTTAACAAGCCCTAAAACGGTTTTTCCCGTAGGGACGGCTATGCCGCAGACCTACCTATCAAACCACTCTGGCACCTCTCCGTATGTTTCTACTATTTACAGAAATTAAAATTTTTTTGCATTTGAGTTACAAAAATAGTAAATATTACTGAAACATTTTACTGTTTCGATTTCTTTTTTTCTACAGATTTTTTATCCTGATATACTCATTATTTATTATGGATATACTTCAGATATAGAAAAAAGATTAAAGTACCACAATACTGCCTGCTGTATCAATAACAAAAGAAGTCGGAATTGCCTCAACACCCCATAAGCTTGTACAACTTAAGCAGAGACATATGCTTTTTGTTGGATCTAAATTTATTTAATTAAACAATTCGCAGTTATTAGGCAGGTAAGCAAATATTAAATAAATATCAAGTCGCAAAATTACTTAGGTCGTGACTATAGTCAATATTTATTACTTCGTCTTTTATATTTTAGATAAAATTTCTATTATAAAATTAATTTTCTTTATAAATATTAAGAAAGAACTGATATGCAATTAAAATTTTGTTCTGTAA
>JAUZPC010000047.1 GCA_030706105.1 Bacteroidota bacterium
AGAGCAAAGAGCAGGAAGTTATAATATAAGTTTTGATGCAAGTAAATTGTCCTCAGGTGTTTACTTCTATCAGATCAGAATTAATAACTATACTGCTTCAAAGAAAATGGTTTTATTGAAGTAAATTAGAAATTATGCGAGATGCAGATATAAAACTGCATCTCGCTTCATTCACATTCAAAATTAAGCAAAATATTTGATGAATAAATATCTTATAATAGTTGCACTTACTATTTCTGTGTTTTTCTATGCTTGTTCGGAAAACATTACCGGAGTATTAAATGCAGATACAGCTCCTAAAACTTATATTGCTGTCTTTCCGGACAGTACAGTTAGCCAGCAGCAAAGTAAAGTGAGGCTGCATTGGTGGGGGGATGATAAAGACGGACTAATAGTTGGTTATTATATCTCTTTTTCTCCCGATAAATGGACTTTTACAACCAGCAACGACAGTACAATTGCGTTTGTTATAAATGGTTTAGACACTACTTATAATTTCCAGGTCGCTGCAGTTGATAATTCAGGTAATGGCGTTTATGACCAGCACGTTAAATACAAGGACTTGGATTTAGGCCCTGAGCCTTTCTATTCACGTGATGGAAGTAATATCTATAAAGCAGGTGATAGTTTTATTGATATTGGCAATATAGATCCAAATCCTGCTACTTTGAAATTGCCGTTGAAAAATACACCACCGGTAGTAAGTTTTCTTAAAGATAAATCAGGAAATGTTATAAATATCCCTGAGACTACCTTTACTGCTATAAGTTTTGCTATTGATGCAAGTGATTTAGATGGAACTGAAACTATTCAGAGAATATATGTTGCTTTAAATGATACGTCAAAAAAAGTTGAGCTGCCCGGTAATGCCAGATACATTACCTTGAAAGGTATATTAAATGGAAGCGGTAGTACAGCTGATTGCCAAATATATCTTGGAAGCTCAATTACTACACCATATAATAAAACTGTAAGTAACCTAAAGCTAAACGGTGATAACATAATTTATATCTGGGCAGAAGATATTGCCGGCGGAGCAAGTAAAAAGATTCAGATGCCTGATGTAAGTTCTGTAAAGAAATGGTATGTAAAAAAACCGGTTGGAGATATATTAGTTATAAATGATTATGCAAATGATCAAGCTCCTTCTGCATTTTATTATGCAATGATGGATTCGTTGGGTCTTCTTGGGCGAACTAGTTTCTTAGATATTGCTACCGGTAAAACAGGTACTTCATCCGGCAATTTGATGCCTAAAATAATTAATCCGATGTTTACCGAAACATTGAAATTGTTTAAATACGTAATATGGTATTCTGATGTAAATCCTTCATTGGATGCGGCGCAATCTTCCGTAAGAAATTATCTTAATGCTGGTGGAAAAGTTTTTGCTTCATTCCAATTCCCTCTATATTTTGATCCTCAGGGACTTTCGGACTTTTTACCGATCGATAGCATAAGCCCAAATTCAATTAATATTTTAAGTAAAGGGACAAATATTAATCCGACTTCGCAGGCATCGGGTTATCCTTTACTGCAAGTTGATCAAAGCAGTTCTCCTGTAACAAGAGTTAGATATTATTATCCAAATCCTTTAGTTACTACAAATTTATATACAATTGGAGTAGCAAATAATCCTATAGTTGCCTTTAAAAATAATGAGTCAAATTTAGTATTTATCGGATTACCTATTAACAGAATTAATGGAAATTATAAAGCTAAAGATTTCCTTAAAAAAGTTTTATTTGGCGAGTTTGGAGTAAGTAAAAAATGAAAAAACTGATACTTATTTTTATACTATTTAGCTTTTGTACATTTGCGCAGAATAAAGGAAATATAGTAGGTAATGTTACAGATTCAAAAACCGGTGATGCATTAATTGGTGTGAATGTAATATTAAAAGGTACTTATTATGGCGCAGTTACAGATACTAAAGGGAATTTTAAAATAAATAATATAAGTGACGGTAATTATATAGTTGAAGTTTCCTTTATTGGTTATAAAACTATACAATATACCGGTGTTGCAATTCAATCTGGTAAAACTAAAACTTATGACATTAAGCTTGAAGAAACTGTATTAACAATCGGACAAGATATTGTTGTAATTGGTGAAAAACCACTTGTTGATGTTGAAGAGACACAAAGCCGGAAAACTATAGGCGTTGAAGAAATAGAAGCAGCCGGACTTGAAAATATTACAGATGTTGTAACACAGCAGGCCGGTGTAGTTACTAATGATAACGAAATTCATATTAGGGGCGGGCGTTCATATGAGAATGCTTTTCTATTGGATGGTGTTTCTGTTCAGGATCCCCTTGCAGGAACAGGTTTTGGGCTACAGTTAAGTGCTTCTGCTATTGAAGAGGTTGAAGTAATAACAGGTGGCTATAACGCTGAATTCGGACAGGCGACTTCTGGTGTCGTTAATGTTCGAACCAAAGAAGGTGGTATTAAATATAATGGAATGATATCCTACAAGAAAGATAATTTCGGAAATAAGGATTCATATCATGTCTTTAATACGGATGTTCTGGAAGCAAATCTAAGCGGTCCTGAACCTATAACTTCTTATTTACTTCCTGAATTAGGAATAAAAATACCTGGACAAATTACATTCTTTACAAATATTTTTGGCGGAATAACTGATGGAATTACACAAGGTTATTATAAAGCTACTGCAAATCATTTGTATTCATCTACTTTTGGCGGAACAAGATTTGCTCCAAGAGCAGAAAATAATTGGTTCGGACTTGGTAAAATTACATACAAGGTAACCCCGACATTTAAAATTTCTTATTCTTACAACCAATCTGTAAGTATTAATCAGAATTCACAGTCATTACAGTCAAACTTGGAATATGTTGAACCGAGTCCTGGCTATCAATATGATTTTCAAAATATCTTAGATAATGCCAATACATTTACTCATATAAATAAGTATCATACTTTTTCATTAACACATACTTTAAATTCAAAAACTTTTTATGATGTTAAAATAAGTTATTATTATACTAATTTAAGAGCTGATGCTAATGGCAAAAATTGGAATCAGTATACTGAACCTAAGGATATTGTTACATTCCCGATAGGCTATTATAATACTAATAGAGATACCATTGGCGTCATCCCCGGCGATGGCTTCTGGGATGTAGGAAATCCTTATACATGGCGTGACCATTTTGTTGAAGATTTTTCAGTAAGAGGTGACTTAACCAGTTTCTTTGATGAGAAAAATAAATTCAAAACCGGTTTTAGCATGGATTTCCAAAAGATGCAGGTAATAGATATCTATAAGCCCTGGGTTGGTACATTAGGGTTGAATAACGATATTTATAAAGTATTTCCTGCAGTAGGTGCTTTCTATGCACAGGATAATATCAATTTTAGCGGTATGATATTGAACTTCGGGTTAAGATTGGATTATTGGTTCCCGGGGAAGTATGTTGATGATGCCATTGATAATCCTAATGTTGTTACAATTCCTGATGAAATTAGAAAAGAATATAAAGATAATTCTTTTAGCTGGTTTGGCAATAGAAGATTTAAGGCGAGAATATCTCCTCGATTAGGAATATCACATCCTATTTCAGATAATCAGGTATTATTCTTTTCATACGGACATTTTAGTAAATGGCCAAATCCGCAATTTGTGTATGCTAAACTAAGTCCTTTAAATGCGCAGTCTTCATTTCAAAAATTTGGAAATCCAAATTTGAATCCTGAAACAACTGTTGCATATGAATTAGGATTAAAAACACAATTTTCAGATAATGACGTTTTAACGATAACTGCATATTACAAAGATATATTTGATTATGTAAGTACCAGAACTGCAAAAATAACTTCTGCAAGATATGCTACTCAGAGTTTTACAACTTATGTTAACAGTGATTATGCAAGATCAAGAGGCTTGGAAGTAGAATATAAGAAGAGGTTTGGTAAATGGTTTACAGGTAATGCTAATTTTGCTTACGCAATTGTTACTGGTAAAAGTTCATCTCCTGATGAAGGTGTATTAATAGCACAGGGTGATCTATCAGAGTCTATTAAAGAAGAGTACTTATCTTGGGATAGGCCTTTAACCGGATCATTATCTGCTAACTTTTATGTTGAAAAAGGTGAGCCTTTATTTAATTTCGGAGAAGGAATTTTAGATGATTACAATGTATTTATAAGATTCTTCTATGAATCAGGTAAAAGATATACACCTGCAATATTTACTGGAAATTATCTGACTGACGGAAGACCGGAATATGCATCTGATACAAAAAACAGAAACAGCAAACTTGGACAAGATTGGACCTGGATTGATCTAAATTTTGAAAAATACATTGAAATAAACAAATTGAAATTTTCAGTATTTATGGAAATAAACAATTTACTGGACCAGAAGAATTCAGCCATTATAAATCCGGTTACAGGCAAGGCATATGAGTATGGCGATTCTGTACCAACTACATGGAACGATCCTAAATATCCGGATTTGCAGTCGCCTATTTCTGCATATCCATTTAATCCAGCTCGTTATCTAACGAGAAGAAATATCAGATTTGGAGTAAGCTTAAAATTCTAATATGAAAAAAATAATAATACTAATACTAATATCAATTATTGCATTTGAAGCAAAAGCGCAGTTACTTCCTGTTTTAGGCGGTCAAAGGGCCGGAATTTCTACAGCACAATTCTTGAAAATTGGAGTAGGCGGCAGAGCTTCTGCATTAGGAGAATCCTTTGTAGCAATTGCAAATGATGCTTCTGCACTTTATTGGAATCCGGCTGGAATAACTCAGTTTTCGGATAACCAAGTAATATTTTCACATAACCAATGGGTTGTAGATATTAACCATGATTTCATTGGCGCGGTTTATCATTTAGATAACACCAATGCATTTGGTCTGGCGCTGACAACACTTTCAATGAAAGATATGCCGGTGACAACTGAGTTTCAGCCCTTTGGAACAGGTGAATATTTCGGGTATAGTGATTTTGGTTTAGCCTTCACTTATTCCAGAAAAATGACTGAGCAATTTAGTTTCGGCGGTACTGTCCGGTATATAGAAGAAACTATAGATAAGTTGAAAATGCGCGGCGTGATGATTGATTTAGGTACTTTATACTGGACTGGTTTAGGTACAACAAGATTCGCTGTCGTTGTTTCTAATTTTGGTAACAATCTGGCTCCTGATGGGAAGGTTGTTCTTGTCGGTAAAAGAGAAAATTCAAATTGGCAATCTTTTTCACCGCCAACAGTTTTCAGAATAGGATTTGCTTTTGAACCTTATCAAACTGAGGAACATACTGTTACTGCTTCTATACAACTAAATCATCCTAATGATAATAGTGAGAACGTGGGCACAGGAGTAGAGTACAATTGGAAAAAAATACTGTACCTGAGAGGCGGTTATAAGTTTAATGTTGAAGAACAGAACTATTCATTTGGTGCAGGTTTGAATATTCCAATTAGTATAGCAAACGTTAATGTTGATTACGCTTATTCAAATTTCACAAGATTAGGAACTGCTCATAGATTTTCAATTATTCTGGGTTTTTAAATGACTATGAAAAAGAATTTTATTAAAATATTTATACTAAGTTGTTTTGCATTCGTTTTATTTGGTTGCGGGCAAGAGTTTGATATCAACCAATTTAAAACTACTGAAAACACAGGCAATGTTACAGGCGATACTGTTTATATTCAGCTTTCACCCGTTTGGGAGGGCTTTAATAAACCTACTGCAATAATGGTAGGCAGGGAACCTTTTATTTATGTCTGCGATACTGGAAACGACAGAATAGTAATGTTGGATGTATCCGGTAAAGTAATAGGATTTAGAAGTATTAAACAACCTGTGGCCATTGCTCAGGATTACAAACTCAATTTAATAATTTGTGCAAAATTTGACACAACTATAAGTGGTCAGGTTAAAACATTTTCTGCTGTTTACAAAATTAACATGTTTGCCGGAAATCATAATATTGCCAGTGCTCCGATGAAAATGGTTTTACCCGGACTTGCAGAGCTAAGTAAACCGACTAGAGAGTATACCGGTGTTTGCGTTTTTTATGATAATTCATATTACATTTCCCGTAAGGGGCCAAATAATTCCAGCTTCATTGATCCAGATAATTCGATTTTGGTATTTGATGGAAATGATGTTGCAAATGGAAGAGTACCCTTGCTGGAACCAGTAGGTACAGGTTTAGTTTCTGCCTACAATATAAATTCTCTTACCTCTTTTAATAAAAAGAATATAGATTTTATTGCTACATACAATAGTAACAATAGTTTTAAAGTACAGTGGCTAAATTACGTTTCAACTACGGAAAAATCAGGATATGAAAGCAGACTTTCACCAGCTTCAGCTCCAATGATGCTCCCCAATAGATTCGGGCAGCCTTATGGGGCAACCGTCGATAACTCCGGAAATATTTATGTAGCGGATGCGGTAAAAGACAGTATATTTAAGTTTAGTGCCAGTGGGGAAGAACTGCAATCATTCGGCGGGCCGAATGTTTTTAATGCTCCTCATGGAGTTGCATTTTTTGATAAAACACTATATGTAACTGATACAGAAAATAACAGAGTTCTGAGGTTTGTACTTTCAACCGATATTAGGTAAATAACACATATGAAAAAACTCCTATTGTCTCTTCTTTTGGTATTAAGCGGCATTGTATATAGCCAGCAGTTAGTCACAATTGATAGCTTACGATATAATGACGTCAATGGGGTACCCATAGATACCGGCAAGGTATTCAAAATTGTAGGTATTATATCTGCAAGTAATCAGTTAGGAGCAAGTGGTCCGGGTGCTATTCAGGACGAAACAGCAGGTGTTTTTGTTTATGGAAATACATTTGCCGGCCCTGTTCAAGTAGGCGACTCAGTTACTCTTACAGGGACCTTAGTAAATTATAACGGTCTTACCCAATTTGACTTTAGAAGACCGGGCGGTTCTGTTACAAAGCACTCTTCCGGTAGTATCTTAATACCAAAATTAGTAACTATTGCGCAAATTAAAAGCCAACAGTGGAATGGGTATGAGGAGTTTGAAGGTCAATTAGTTAAAATTGCTAATGTGAATATTTTAGGAACAGGTAATTTTGCCGCTAACACTAATTATAATATACAAGATAGTACGGGCACGTTAACAAGTGGACTAAGAATATATACATCTGTTACTTCAATTGTGGGGACACCAATCCCTACTGGAAAAATAGATTTGATTGGAGTTCTGGGCCAATATAAGTCTGCTGCTCCATACAACTCAGGTTATCAATTAATTCCAAGATTTATCCAAGATATAGTTACAGGAGCTGAACCTGTTGTTTTAAGTCCGGTACTGGCAGCCGATATAGATACGAATAAGTTTTCTGTATACTTTAATACTATCAGGAATGGAAATAGTAAAGTAAAATATGGTTTAACTACAAATTTAGAATTAGACTCTGTTGTAGTTAATGCTGATACGACATCGCATAAAGTAACCATTTCCGGTCTTCAAAAAGGAACTTTATATTATTTCAAGGCCTTTTCAAAAAATTCAGCCGGTGAATCATCGGGGCAGTTAGAAAAAGTAACCACAGCTAATAATGATACTACTGTTGGAAAAATAAATGTATATTTTAATTTCCCAGTTGATACTACTGTAGCAATTAGTAATAATAAAGCTAACGGGAATACCCAATTTGAAACAAAATTATTGGATAGAATAAGCAGAGCTAAATCTTCAATTGATCTTGCTCTGTATAGTTTTTTCGGTATGGAAAACATAGCTAATGCATTGATACTTGCAAAAAATCGTGGTGTTAAGGTTAGGGTTGTTTATGATTATAGAAGCGGATCTGTTCCGCAAAATAGCATGCAGCTACTATTGAATGCCGGAATCCTGATGAGCAGACGCCCAAATGCAAACGGCTTGATGCACAATAAGTTCATTATTTTTGATGAAAGAGATTCAATAAATACAAATGATTGGGTCTGGACTGGCTCGTGGAATGTTACTTCATCAGAATTAACTTGGAAAAATAGTGTTATTGAAATTAATGACCACGCTTTAGCACAGGCATATACTACAGAATTCGAAGAAATGTGGGGAAGTAATACCGACACTCCAAACAGCAGCAATGCAAAATTTGGATCGGCTAAAACTGATAATACTCCTCATTATTTTAATATCGGCGGAAGAGATATAAGACTATATTTTTCACCTTCAGATAATACTGAGAGTAAAATTCAAGAATCAATAAGCACTGCGAATAATTCAATCTACTTTTGTTCTTATACATTTACCAGCAGTAATGTTCAGACAACTATTGCTGCCAGACATAGTGCCGGAGTAAATGATATCAGAGGTGTAATCGATCAGGTAAATATGACAGGGAGCCAGTGGGGTAATCTACAGACATATTCAGAAATGCTGCAAAATCCTTCTCCTACTTTACATCATAAATATGGTATAATTGATGCATCTTATCCTTCCAGTTCTCCTATTGTTATAGCCGGTTCTCATAATTGGACTCGTTCTGCAAATGAAGATAACGATGAGAATACCCTTATTATTAGGGACCTATCAATTGCTAATCAATATTTGCAGGAATTTAAGAGTAGATATAATGAAGCAGGCGGCACCGGTGTATTTGTAGTTCCAACTGGTGTAAGCGATCCTAAGATTAATGAATTTAATTATTCTTTGCATCAGAATTATCCAAATCCTTTTAATCCCACTACAACAATTAGATTTGAAGTACCATATGCGCAGAATGTTGAACTGGCTGTTTATGATATTCTGGGTCAAAAGATAAAAACACTTTTCAGCGGTATGGCCAAGCAGGGGATTACTGTAGTGGACTTTAACGGAAAGGATTTTTCCAGCGGCGTATATATTTACCAGATAAAAGCCGGGAATAAATTCTATAGTAAAAAAATGCTTATGATTAAGTAGAATTTCTAATTGAGAATAAAAAAAGCCGCCATAAGCGGCTTTTTATTTTCACAGGTAGTTTTGAATTAAAAAAAATAATTAATTACTGTTTCTAAAATGAATAAGTATAGTTATTTTACAATTATTAAATTAAAATTTTAAATAAAGAAAAGAGAGCAATATGAATTTCTTTGAACATCCGGATAATTTTGAAGATAGACATATAGGTCCGCGTAAAGCAGACGTAGAAGAAATGTTAAAAGTAATTGGAGTTGAAAGTTTTGATCAATTAATAAATGAAACAGTTCCGCCTTCGATTAGATTAACAGAAAAACTTAAATTAGATGAGCCGCTTACAGAATACAGATTCCTGGAAAAGTTAAAGAAAATAGCAAAAAAGAATAAAATATTCAGATCCTATATAGGTATGGGTTATTATAATACTATGACTCCTGCCGTTATTCAGAGATGCATATTAGAGAATCCGGGATGGTATACTCAATATACCCCATATCAAGCTGAAATTGCCCAAGGTCGCTTGGAAGCATTATTAGTTTTTCAGACTATGATAGAGGATTTAACCGGTTTGCCTATTGCAAATGCCTCGCTTCTTGATGAAGGAACAGCCGCCGCTGAAGCAATGTTAATGTTCTTTAATCAGAGAAAAAATAAAAGCGCAGATACATTTTTTATCTCCGAAGATTGCTTTCCTCAAACAATTGATGTATTAAAAACAAGATCAAACCCACACGGAATTAAATTACAAATAGGGAATTACAAGAATACAGAATTAACAGAAAACATATTTGGAGTATTAGTCCAGTATCCATCCGGATATGGTGAAATAAATGACTATAAAGAGTTTTTTGCAGAAGCAAAAAAGAAAAATATTTATACTGTAACGGCAGCGGATATTTTAAGCTTGGCACTTATTACTCCTCCCGGAGAATTTGGTGCAGATTGTGCAGTCGGCAACACACAGCGTTTTGGTATACCTATGGGTTATGGTGGGCCTCACGCTGCTTATTTTGCAGCTAAAGAAGAATTTAAAAGATTCATGCCGGGGAGAATAATTGGTGTATCAGTGGATTCTGAAGGAAATAATGCTTATAGAATGGCTCTTCAGACCAGAGAACAGCACATCAGAAGAGAAAAAGCTACAAGTAATATATGTACTGCACAAGCATTATTGGCAATAATGGCTGGTATGTTTGCAGTTTATCATGGCCCGGAAGGAATTAAGAACATTTCAGCGAGGGTGCATAAATTTACTCGATTATTTGATTTGATATTATCAAAATTGGGCTATAATCAGTTAAACAAGAATTATTTTGATACCTTAAAAATCGAGATCACTGATAGTGATTTGTATGCTAAGATAAAAAATACTTCAACTGAAAAAGAGATGAATTTAAGGTATATTGATAATAAAACAATTGGTATATCATTAAATGAAACTACAGATCTGGAAAATCTTGTTGATTTGACCTATTTATTTGCTATAGCAAAAGGAAAAACAATATCCGTAACTGAAATAATTTCTTTATCAGGCAATATTGATGTTGAATATCCTGAAGGTATGGGTAGAACAAGTAGTTATTTAACTCATAGTGTATTCAATACATATCATTCAGAAACCGAGATGATGCGTTATCTTAAATTACTTGAAAACAGAGATTTATCTTTGGTTCATTCTATGACGCCGTTAGGTTCTTGTACAATGAAATTAAATGCCACAACCGAAATGCTTGGCATAACCTGGCCTGAATTTGCAAAGATTCACCCTTTTGCACCTAAAAACCAAGTTGAAGGTTACAAGCAAATATTTGATGAATTAGAGGCTGATTTAGCAAAAATTACAGGATTCAAAGCCGTATCATTTCAGCCGAATTCAGGTGCTCAGGGCGAATACTCCGGTTTAATGGTCATTCGCGAATATCTAAAAAGCAAGGGACAGTCTCATAGAAATATAGTTCTGATACCTTCATCAGCACATGGAACTAATCCTGCAAGTGCTGTTATGGCTGGATGTAAAATTGTGATTGTTGAATGTGACAGCCATGGAAATGTTGACGTAGAAGATCTTAAGAAAAAAGCAGAGTTAAATAAAGATAATCTTGCTGCACTGATGATAACTTATCCATCAACTCATGGTGTATTTGAAGAGGCAATCAAAGATATTTGTAAAATTATCCATGATTGCGGTGGCGAAGTCTATATGGACGGTGCAAACATGAATGCACAGGTTGGTTTAACAAGCCCGGCAATGATAGGAGCTGATATCTGCCATCTGAATTTGCATAAAACATTTGCAATTCCTCATGGTGGTGGCGGACCTGGCGTTGGTCCAATTGTTGCGAGTGAGCATTTAGCACCATTTTTGCCAAATCATTCAGTAGTTGAAATGAATCATGGCAAGGGAATTACTGCGGTGTCATCGTCTGCTTATGGAAGTGCATTAATTTGCATAGTTTCTTATGCATACATCAAGATGATGGGTGCGGAAGGTTTAACTAATGCAACAAGAAATGCTATTCTAAATGCGAATTATATTAAAGCTAAGTTGGAACCTTATTATAAAGTTGTATATTCTGGCAAGTCAGGAAGAGTTGCGCATGAATTAATGTTTGATATGCGGGAATTTAAGAATAGTTGCAATGTTGAAGTTGAAGATATCGCAAAAAGATTAATGGACTATGGATATCATGCTCCTACAGTTTCTTTCCCGGTTCACGGAACTCTAATGATAGAACCCACTGAAAGTGAAAGTAAACGAGAATTAGATAAATTTTGAGAAGCTTTAGCTTTAATAAAACAGGAGATATTGGAAATTGAAAACGGTTCGGAAGATAAAGATGATA
>JAUZPC010000470.1 GCA_030706105.1 Bacteroidota bacterium
AATTTGCTACCCCCGGTATTAGGGAACGGAAATGGCACCATGCCGCATTAACACAATTTGTTTCCCCAATAGTTGCAGGTAAAATACTTGGACTTACAGTAGACCAGATGGTTAATGCAATTGGAATTAGCGGCTGCCATAACCATACAATAGGCGCCCCAACAGCAGGCAGGTTGACAATGATGAAAAATACAGTTGACCCAATGGCCACACAGTCGGGTGTTTTAGCTGCTTTTATGGCAATGTATGGCTTTACCGGCACTGAGGCAATTTTTGAAGGCAAAGAAGGATTTATGGACTGCTTTGGAGGCTGGGATGTTAAAAGTAACAGTACTGCCCCACTCCCCATGAAGGGACGCGACGGAAAAATTGAAGACTGGTCATGGGACGTAGATAAATTAGTCAGTGATTTGGGAAAAAGTTACAAAATTTTGGAATGCGGAATGAAAGCATTCCCTACTGAGGCACTCACACATACTCACATAACCTGTACTTTAAGGGCAGTAGTTAATAACAACATTAGTTATGACCAAATAGATTCTGTTACAATTACGACCATTGCCAGAGCTTGTGATATCCTTTTTGATCCTCATAAATATCGTCCCGAGTCCAGAGAAACTGCCGACCACTCATTACCTTATTGTATAGCTGCCGCACTGGTAGACCACAAAGTAACGACTCAATCATTCAGTGAAGAAAAATTAAAAGATCCAAGAATTTGGGAAGTTATAGACAAAATTAAGGGTGAAGCTTCATTGGAATTTGAAAAGATGTTCCCTGCCAAACAGCCATCAAAAGTTGTTGTAAAGACTAAAGACGGTAAGGAGTTTTCTGAATATATTGAGTATCCAAAAGGCGACCCGCGGGAACCAATGACAATTGAAGATTTGGATAATAAATTTAATGCTTTATCAGCAGACATACTGACAGAAGACCAGCAGCAAGCTGTAAAAGAGACTATTTTTAACTGTGAATCTCTTTCCGCAAAAGACTTCATGGATAAATTAAAATACTAATAAAATTTTAAGGTGTTTATTAAATGCAGAATATAAATGGAACTGCTTCAGCAGGTAAAAGAGGCGAATCAGTCCGCTCTGATTGTTTTTTTGAAATTAGTTTAAAAGAAAGCGGCGGGATTGCCCTAAACATTAAGAGCAAAGTAAATGTAATGTATGGAGAGGCTATCCGCAAGCAGATATTAGATTTATGTAGTTTTTTTGATGTAAAGAATGCTGATATAACTTTTGAGGATGCCGGCGCATTGCCATACATTATCGCAGCCAGGTTTGAAGCGGCAATTGGAAAACTGGACTCTAACATTGTAAAAGAATATTTACCGGAATTTATACCGGAGAATAAATATACTTCTCAAAAAGATAAATTAAGGAGAAGCCGCTTATATTTACCGGGCAACGAACCTAAATTTTTTATAAATGCAGGACTTCATAAACCGGATGGAGTTATTTTGGACCTTGAAGACAGTGTTGCTCCGGCTGAAAAAGATGCTGCCAAATTGTTGGTCAGAAATGCACTGAGAGCAGTAAATTTTTACGGATGCGAAAGGATGGTAAGAATAAACCAATTACCAAGAGGTCTGGATGATTTAAAATATGTTATCCCCCATAATGTGCATGTTGTCCTTTTACCAAAAGCCGAAAGTGCACAGCAAATTATTGACGTGGAACAGGAGATAACAAAGATTAAGACGTTACATAATATTACTGAAGATGTATATATTATGCCGATTATTGAGAGCGCCCTCGGAGTTATAAAAGCTTACGAAATTGCAATTGCTTCAAAATTAAACTGCGCTTTGGCAATTGGTCTGGAAGACTACACTGCTGACCTTGGTACTCAAAGAACAAACGAAGGCAGGGAAAGTTTCTTTGCACGTTGCATGGTTATAAACGCTGCTAAAGCTGCCGGAATTCAGGCTATTGATACTGTATTTTCCGATGTTAATGATATGGAAGGTTTAAGAGTAAGTGTATTAGAATCAAAAGCTCTTGGCTTTGAAGGTAAAGGATGCATTCACCCCAGACAAGTTAACGTTGTTCATGAAGCATTTGCCCCAACACCTGAAGAAGTTGAGAAGGCAAAAAAAATTGTCGAGGCTTATAATGCCGCCGTTGCAAGTGGTTCCGGAGTTGTTGCTCTTGGAAGTAAGATGATTGATGCGCCTGTTGTGAAGAGAGCATTCAATACCCTTAAACTGCAAGAAAAGTTAGGGAACTGATTTAAGTTTGTGTGAAGTGAGGAAACGAGACCTCACCCCCTAACCCCCTCTCCTATACACGCCCCGACTCGTCGGGTCGCGGAGAGGGGGAATAAGACTTTGATTTTATTAATTTTATTTCCTTCTCCTCTTCTCCTTTGGAAAGGCTTGCCCGCCGTAGGTGGGTGAAGGGGTGAGGTTTTATGGTTTATTTATTATAACTATTATTTGTTTTTATGTCATATACGAAAAAGCCCAGATGGATTACTTCTGAATTTGAAGTATATAAACATCTTAAGGAATTCGCTAAAGATAATAGAACTAAAGCTACCCAAGCTGAAAATATTTTATGGGATAGTTTAAGAAATAATAAGTTAGGTGTTAGATTTAGAAGGCAACACCCTATCGGCAATTATATTGCCGACTTTGTATGCCTATCGAAGAAATTAGTTATTGAAACTGATGG
>JAUZPC010000471.1 GCA_030706105.1 Bacteroidota bacterium
AGCTTATATATTAAACAGTTTGACAAATTACTTTCGGGTGAAAGTATTTCCGAAGCTATGAAACTTATAAATGACCTTAATCCTTTATTTATCTCATTCAATTGCACTAATTTTTTTGAATTTGCCAAGATTACTGATAATTACGAACTAAATTTTAATTGGGGCTTTTATTTGAACTGCGGTCAATCAAGGCCTGATTCCAATGTTATTACAGGCATTATTAGTCCTGAAGAGTATATAGAAAAGAGCAGCCCTTTCTTTGAGAAAAATCCTGTTTTGGTTGGGACTTGCTGCGGTTCTACCCCTGAACATACAAAATATTTAAGAGAATTTATAGATGAGCATTACAAAAATTAAATCTCCAGCAAAAATTAATATTGGATTGAATATTGTGTCTAAACGCAGTGACGGTTTCCATAACATTGAAACTATCTTTTATCCTGTATCGCTCTGTGATTACATATCCATCGAAAATTCAGATGCTTTCCATTTTACGTGCAATGACAAACTACTTGAAAACGATACTAACAACTTAATTACAAGAGCTAAAAATATTATTGAAAATCGTTTTAATCTTAAAGCAGATTTACATATTGATTTACAGAAAAATATTCCTATCGGAGCCGGATTGGGAGGCGGAAGTTCTAATGCGGCAGTTATTTTAAAAGCATTAAGTATTTTTTACAAACTCGGATTATCAGAAAAAGAACTGGAATCAATTGGATTAGAGCTTGGTTCCGATGTACCCTTCTTTATTAAAGGGCAACCGGTTTTTGCAGAATCCAGAGGTGAATTATTTAAACCAATTGACTTAGAAATTCAAAAGCCGATTCTGATTGTAAATCCGGGGATTCATATTTCAACTCGCTTAGCATATGAAAACATAAAGCCAAAAGCTCCGGAATTTCCATTATATAATATTTCGCATGATAATCTAAATATAGAATGCTGGAAAGATAAAATATTTAATGACTTTGAGGATTTTGCTTTTTCTGCTTTCCCTAAAGTAAAAGATGTAAAAGATAAAATGTACGGGCTTGGAGCTGTCTTTTCACTTCTGTCCGGCAGCGGGTCCTCAGTATTTGGTATTTTCAATAACTTGGATTCGGCCAAAAAAGCCGAAAGCTATTTCACCGGAGATTATTTTACCCATATATCATACCCCATATAATTCATATAAGACATACGCCTCTCCCCTTAATTCCAATTAACCTAAATGAAATATATTATTACTTCTTTAATAAGCTATTGAATAGTTATATGAACTTCGAGGCCGGCTTCATTAGTAGTTGAAGCTGTAATTCTTGAGGAACCTTCCGGCTCAACAGATGACTTCCTGTAATATATCGATATAGTCACTTTGGAACTTATTGTATATCTAATCCTTGGCTCAATAGTCGTTCTGATAGAACCATTCTGCGGAACTCCGGCTTCTGTGAACTCATCAAAGTTATAGAGAATTTCTGAATTCTGAGTTTTTGTATAAGAGAAACTAAACTCAATATCATTTTTAAGAGAAAGACCAAATAAAGGTATTTCAAATCCATTTTTAGAATAATTTGCGGTAATACCGATATCTTTAGCAAAAGCTTCAGTGATATTTGCCTGAGCTGAATTACCCCTGCTAAAATCTGACCGCACATTATATTTGATACTGCCACTTATATTGCCTCCCCAAAGATCATTAAAAGTAATATTAAATCCTGCTAAGGGAGCAAACCCGTAATCAATTCTTTGAGATTGAATTTGTTGTGTTCCATCTGTATTTTTCCAGCCCTCAGTATAATTTGAACTATAAGCATGTTCAAAAGACACCCTTTTTGCTATGGATTTAAATGGAAAATACTTTTCAAGGCCATCCCAAGTTACACGCCAGTTAGCCCGAGGAACATAATTTATAAAATTCTTTAAGAAGCCGAGTTTTGAAAGTATAGGCATCGATTCAAATCCCTCAGTAAATGCTTTTGTCATCGATGCATTTTTATCCGAAGCATTAGGATCGTATAATTCATGAGCTCTTTTAATACCACTTTTAAAAACACTTAAAAATAGTGTCGGAGGTAAAGAGAGAAATGATCTGTTTAATGTACCTGTTGAGGAAATATTATTAATAGTAACATTACCGGAAGAATCAGTTGAAATACTGGTTGTTCTATTCATCGACCAGCCAACTTTCCAATTTAATTCTACTTTAGCACCTTCCCATAGCGGTTTTGAAGTTCTAAAATCCAGACTGTTTTTCTGAGTAAATACATCTTGCAAATTCCCATTCTTAGCTCGTGGGCCAACATCAGAAGTAAAACCAAGCATAAAACCCCGGGTCGGGCCGTTAACATATTTATCGCTTACACCCCAAAAGTTTTTAAAGCCGCTTTTCTCGCTTGACAATCCTGATTTCCCATAACTGTTATCATTGTTAAAATTCAATGTAATGTTTTCATAATCAAAGAGAACAATCCGAGTAAATGTTTTAAGAAACATAGCAGCAGATTTGTATATAGGAGTTCGCTTAACCGTTTGCACAGTTTCAACCTTTTTAACAGTATCAACTAATTGAGCTCTAAAAGTAGTCGTATCAATATTTTGTCCCCAATTTACTCTTTCACCGCTTCTTCTGTTAAGCTGGGGCCCATTTGTCCTTTGCTGCTGGTTTTCATTTTTCTTCTGCTGATCCGAAT
>JAUZPC010000472.1 GCA_030706105.1 Bacteroidota bacterium
GTTTTAAATAAATCTGAAATTGTAAAAACCAAAGAAAGTTGGTTATCAAATAAATCCTGGCGCACTCCAAGGTTAAAAACAAAACTTGGCTTGAATTCTCCTTGAGGTGTCAGGCGTGCAGATCTGTAATTTGAGTTTATCTGAAGCATAGTTGATGTTGTCAGATTTGTATTGCAGCTGATATTACCGCTGTAAGTAATAGTGGATTTATTATTTGTAAAACCAAGATTTGATGCATCTATTTTTTCATAAAATGCATTACCGCTAAGATTAGCCGTGAAAAACTTTTCATAACCTCCTGAAAAAACAATTTCCAAACCGGCAGACTGGTCAGAAGACAGATTTTCTTTTGTAGTTAAAAGTGTTGAGTCGTTAATTGGTTTTACAACGGATGTGATTCCATTATAGCGGTTTCTATAAAACACACTTGGAACTATTGTAACCAAATCTGTTTGCCATTGAAATCCAAATTCAACAGAATGAATAAATTCCGGTTTCAGGGACGGATTTCCGGCTCTGACGTTTCTTGGATCCTGGTATTCAGGGAAAGGATTTAGATCGTCACCTTCAGGTCTGTTTGCGCGTTTACTATAATTTAACTGAAGCTGTGTCATTTCACTGAGTTTATAGCTTAGATGAAGTGTAGGAAAAATATTTAAATAACTATTAGTGATAATATTATCTTTTGAAATAAGATTTGCTTTTACAAATGCATGCTCAACTCGTAAACCTCCTAATACTCCTAATAGACCATATGAATCTGAGTAGGTTGTATAAACGGCGTGGATGTCTTCGTTATAGATAAAGTGATTTGTTCTTTGTAAGTCCACTGTAAATTCCTGCTTAACCGGATCAAATACTTCACCGAAAAAGTTCATATCAGTTTTGTTTAATTCACCATTATATCCTGCTTCAAAAGTAGCAGTCTCACTAATAGGATTTGAATACTCAGCAAGCATCTGAATATTATTATTGTCCTGTTTAATCAGAGTATTATCATATTCGTTATATATGTAAGGCTCCCGGTATGAATTGGTGTAGTGATTATTTTCTTCTTCGGGAGAAAATGAACCGTTTATTTCAAATCTTATTTTATGATCTTCTGCTGAAAAGTTGTGCTGGAAAAATGCAGTAACATCTCCTTCTTTTTCAAATTCAGGATCTAATCTGCGCCTATCATAGTCGGTTGTAATTTTTTGATCCTTATCTTTAAGAACAAATGTCGAAATATCATCCTGTGTAAAGCCTCTATAGAAATAATTCCCGGTTATACCTAAGCTGTTTGATTTATCCACATTATAATCAAATCCAAGCATGCCTCCTTCGGAAAGAGGTCTCCGAAACGATTTACTATGATTATCATAAAATCCCGAAATATTTGTTCCATTGTCATATTCATTTCTTATATCAGATGAGTTGCTGTTGCGTTCATCCTGTCTGATACTAAAACTTCCAAAATAATTGACCTTGCCGGGTTTGTAATTTAATGTTGTATTACCATTGTACTTATTATGGTTACCGATGCTGGCAGTAATGTTCCCATTTAAACCTGTGTCTATTTCTTTTTTCATTACAATGTTAATTATTCCTGATGTACCATCAGGTTTGTACTTTGCGGAGGGATTTGTAATTACCTCAATTCTTTCAATTGAATTAGCCGGCATCTGCTCCAAAACATCTGCCTGGGTTTTCCCCATTAGCGGCGATGTTTTACCGTTTAGGAGTATTAAGACATTTGAAGATCCTCTCAGACTCACATTACCATCAATATCAACCTGAACAGAAGGAATGTTTTGCAACAACTCACTTGCGGTTCCCGTATTACTCATAACATCCAGCTGTACATTATAAACTTTTCTATCTATTGAATTGCTCATTAGAATTTTATTTGAGGTTACTGAAACTTCATCAAGCATGACTTCAGTGGGGAATAATAATAAATTGTGTAAATTAATTTTTTTATTTCCGGATGTCACTGTAATGGCAGTAGTATTTTTTGTTATATAACCAACAGAACTAATTCTTAAAGAGTAATTTCCAAACGGTACCCTTAGTGCTTCAAATTTCCCGTTCTTATCAGTTATAGAACCGGTAATAGTGCTGCTGTCGGAAGTTTTTATTACACTAATGCTTGCAAAGCCGATTGGTTTATTATTTACCGAATCTAGAACTGTTCCGGATATGATTCCTTCATTTTGTGCATATATGTTTTCCCCAATTACAAAAAAGCATAATACTAAAATGAATATATTCCTGTTTATCATTTAACTGTCCAGTGATTTGATTTATTATTATAAGATATAAACATAATAATAGATTCTGAAGAAATTTTGAAGATGTGTAGAAAATATGTATAAATATTATTTTTATTGATTAATCAAAATAGACAGCTGCAATTATTATATTGGCTTGGGTTTAGAAAAAGGTCAATATGTCCGGATTGATGTACTTGAAAATTTATTTATAGTTTAACATTGAAGCAGACCTATGTCTCATTTCATTCGATATTAAGAATTCCCATTTTGTGGATGGCAAAAGATTTGATTATTTAGAATTATTATTTTAATTTATAAGTTATTAAACCTGACAGCCTAAAGAAATTATATACTATGGGGTTAAAGGTGGTTTGTAAGTTCAGTTCAAAACTTGATTGATTTTATCATCTCATATTTA
>JAUZPC010000473.1 GCA_030706105.1 Bacteroidota bacterium
CAGAGCTCTGAACTTTCTTAGGACATATTTTTCTACTGACATTTCGTTCCTACGGAACTTAAACTCCAATTTTCTTCTGATATTTCGCTGAGCCCGGTACGGGCGGCATATTAGTAGCTGTTTGAAGCGAAAGGAAGATTAAAGAGCTCCATGGTATCGATATGTTGCCTTATTATTTTTTGATATTTAAATAATTCATATAAACTGATTAACTTTCCTGCAAATATTTCTTATGCTGATGCGTACTTTCATTTACCTCTATGTATAGATAATCATTCCTACTGCGGCTTTGGGGAAAGCTGTGGGATTTAAGGATTTCCCTTAGAAAATTTCAGGGAATCCCTGATTGTGTGACTACTTTCAACTTCCTAAGTTTGTGTATGTCCTTGGTCACTTTATTCACAATAAATGCCAAAGGACACAATTCAATCAAAAGTGTAAGGAGCTTTATGATGAAAGTAGTCAACAGTTTTATACTAATCCTACTGTTAGGATTTGCAAGTACATTCGCGGCCACATATTATGTGGATGCCGTTGCCGGTAATGACACAAATTCAGGTACTTCCGTCACTTCCCCGTGGAAATCAATTTCTAAGGTTAATGCATTTTCCTTTCAACCGGGCGATAATATCCTTTTTAAGAGAGGATGCATTTGGACTCAGGCTCTAATAGTTAAGACCAGTGGAACTTCAGCATCTCCAATCACTTATGGTGCATATGATGCAGGCAGTCTGCCGGTAATTGATGCACAAAACCAGTTCAGCAATATTATAAATATTACTGACAAGAATTTTATTATAGTTGAGAATTTTAGACTTACCAACGCTTTAGCCTCATCGTCGTCTTCCGGTTCAGTTTTAATTGTTCGCAGCACAGGCAGCATCATAAGAAATTGCGAAATATATCAGACAGGCCGGGCAGGAATTTTTATTGAAGGGGCTGCTACTTGTCTGATTCAAAAAAATTCCATCACTATACCGGAACTGATCCTTTGCGAAACAGACTGCATATATTCACAACGTAACAGCGGAATAGTATATGACGGTAATTCGCTTATAAATAATAACACCGAAAACATTGCCGGAGTACAGGGACATGATGATTGTCTGCAAATGTACAGCAATAACGGCGATATTGTAAAAAACAATTACGTTGAACAGACAAGCACGGTTGAAGGCAGGCAGGGTATTTATTCAGAGAGTTCTACCGGCTTGGTACAATTTTACAATAATGTATGCAAAGCAAGAACTTCATCAGCCAGTATGTTAAAATATAAAGAAAAGGTATCCGGTTCAGGAATAATTGTATCTAATACAGTTTATGGCGAAGGTACTAATTTAGTTCAGATAGATGATCCGGGTGTTGAATTTAAAAACAACATTGTGCAAACCACGGCAAATTCTGAGTGTGTGCTTTTTATTAATAATGTGAGCCCGGCAAATGTAAATAATAATTTGTACAAGAACGGGATTACAGGAAGCACATTAATCAGCAGTCCAGGCGGAAGTAAGACATTAGCCCAATGGAAAGCAGCAGGATTTGATAATAACAGTTTAGAAGCCGACCCAAAATTTTATGATGTTGTAAATAAAGATTTTAGAATAAAATCTACTTCGCCGGTAATAAACAGAGGTGATATTTTAGGTGAACCCTTCAACCTTGATAAGACAAATACAGACAGACTGCCAGGTTATGATTTAGGGGCTTATGAATATAAGGATATAGTACCGGTAGAGATGACTACTTTTTCTTCATCTATAAAAGACAACGCTATTTATCTGATTTGGATAACGGCTACTGAGAAAAATAATCTGGGATTTTCAATCGAAAGATCGGCAGATAAATCCAATTGGACAGCCATAGGATTTGTTACAGGAACAGGAACATCTTCAGTGCCCAATAATTATTCGTATGTTGATAACTCCGCCAAAGCAGGAATAAGTTATTATAGATTAAAGCAAATAGACAATAACGGCAGTTTTGAATATTCAAAAGTTATTAATGTAAATTTGTCTGCCCTGAAAGAATATGTATTATCAGAGAACTACCCAAATCCTTTTAATCCATCGACGAGTATTTCTTTTACTATTCCTAATAACTCAAAAGTTTCACTGAAAGTTTATGATATGCTTGGTAAGGAAGTAGCTTTATTAGTTAACGACTATAGACCAGCCGGCAGATACGAAGTAAAATTTAGCGCAGTTAATCTTGCCAGCGGAACTTATATATACAGGCTTAAAAGTGATGGCTTTTCGGAATCAAAGAAAATGACTTTAATCAAATAATTTTTTCATAGTACTCCCTTATATAAAGAAGAACGCACGCATGCTCCCTGCTTATCTTAAGCAGGGAGCATTTTTTTTATTGCAGACATCAGCCGGCCCTAAAAAAATTAAATATTACATAAGAACCGACTTCCTGCATAAATAAATCTTTTCTGTGTTACTCAGTGATCTTTATGCCTGCGCGGCTTTTCATTTTTACATGAATATCGTGATATCAGCCCCATAAAACAGGAGTTTTGGTGAAAATGTTATGTGTTATGAAAGGCATAGAATGTATTATCGAATATTTTTTCAAATAGTTTATACCTAAACTCTACATAAAACAAATAAATTTAAATTATTTTTTAACTAAGGGAAAACGGTAAATATTTTTAATCAATTTC
>JAUZPC010000474.1 GCA_030706105.1 Bacteroidota bacterium
AGGGAAGGGGGTTAATTATATTCCAAAGAAAGGGCAAATTTGTTTACGCCATTATAACATCTCTAACATTTCAACAGTCACCCTTTACTCCTTATCTATTTCTTTATGTTGCTCAACTTTACAACCTTCAACTTTCAGCCTAATAACTTTTCAACTTTATAACTTTCCCACTTTCCACTTTATAACTTTCAACTTGGTAGCTACTTTGAAAGCACTACTTTTTTAACAGCCGTATAGTTTGATGTTATCAACCGGATAAAATAAATGCCGGAGGCATTTTTAGAAGCATCCCATACAGTCGAATACGAACCTGCCTGTAGGTTCTCATTAACAACTTCTGCAACAACCTGCCCAAGTAAATTAACAGCAACTATCTTAACTGCTCCTGGTTGCGGGAGGTCAAAATCAATTCTTGTTGAAGGATTGAAAGGGTTTGGATATGCATTGTGGAGCATATAATTCACAGGCACCTTCTGTGTGTTTAGCTCAACACCTGAAGATATTGTACTGAATTTTCTATTGGATGAGTAATCAGAAAGGCCCCCATTTGCATTTTTAGACTGTACTCTCCAATAATGCACACCGCCCCCTGTTATTGAAGGTACGGAGTAGAGAGTATCGGCAATTAATGTTTTAGAGAAAGTTACATTATTAAACAAGCTGTCGGATGCTATCTGGAGAGAATAATTTTGTGCCCTATCTGCCCGAAGCCATTTAAATACTACATTTTGCGGAATTACAATTGAAGCATTATTTGCCGGATAATTAAGAACAGGTACGGAAGGTTTTACCGGATTGGTGGTGATAACATTTGTATGTGTCCAGTTGTGGTCACTGCTTGAAACAGTCCAATTATAATCTAAAACGTGGAATCCCTCCCCGGGCCATGGATTCATAACATACAATACACTGGCAGATACGTTTATACCATGCCCAACAATAAAATGTCCGCCGCCCCCGGTCCAGCCCCACCTGATAACGAATGGGCGGGAAGCGGAAACCTCTGTCTGGCACTCTGTTTTTGATAAATATGAAGCTACTCCATTGTTTTGAATTCCATCTACCTGTAAAATGTCCTGAATACTGCCCGCAGTTCCCCAATTGTAGTTCCAATAATTACAACCCAAAGAAGGATTTACGCAGCAATTTGTTGTCCCGAAATTATGCCATGTTATTACTGTCCTTGCATATTCGGCAATTTGGCAGTCGGATTTATTTACACCATAATATCCTAAAATACTTGAGCTTACGCCAGCCCAACACCACTGATCCTGCGACTGAAATACAAGGGGGACACTCAAGTATTGCGGGATAATATACACCTGCAGCAAAAAGATAATTAGTACTATTTTTTTCATTTTAAACTCCTTTACAATTTATTTATGGCTATTTAAATGGTGTTTTGTATATTTTCTTTAACACCGGAGCCAGAGAATTTAAGTCGGTTGTAGTATTTTGCTGCAAACTTAATTCTTCCCTAATCCTGTATGCGGAATTAAGCGGTAAAACAATAGCCGATGAAATACCTTTATCTTTTGGAACAATTAGCAATAAATCGGAAGCTATTTGATAAAGCCTGAATAAATAGATATCATTTTTTTCATTATAAAATTTTAACTGATCGAATATCTCAGAAGCTAAAACGGCTCCGCCAAGATCAACAGCTTTAAAGGAATTATTAAATTTTGTAACCTGCAAAAAAGACTTTGCAGAACCATTAACCACAACCGGAATCTTCCAGTCATTAGTAGGGAGTATGTAATCTGTAAATTTACTCAAATCAGAACTTAAAAAATCCAGAGATAAAGTATATATCTGAATTGGAGCGGTTACCTGGGCATCCTTAAAGTCATCCCTGCTGTTGAAGCCATAAAATGACTCATACCCATCAGGTATATAATTAAGGAATTTACTTAGGTTCTCTTTAGCTTCAGTCAGTACTATCTCTGAAGTTTTAGTATAATTTGTATCGCCGGTACTGCCCAAATTTAGAGGAGCGGCAATGGCTTGTAGGTTAAATAGTAGTAAAACGACAAAACATGAAAACAGTAAAAGCTTTTTAAAGTATTCCATAGATCTCACCTCGCTATTTTAATTTTTAATCGGAAACAAGTAATTGCTTTAAATAAATAAGAGATATTTTGAGCCAAAAAAATATTGGATTTATCAATTTTATACTTCAACAAGATAAATACAATTATTATCTTTGATAAGATAGTTTAAAATAAAAATAAAATCAAATTCAGTATTTAGAGGCCTTGATGAAAAACATACTTATTGTATTTACCGGCGGTACTTTCTCCATGATGATAGATAAAACTACCGGCGGAGCGGTTCCTCATTTTTCCGGAACAGAATTGATTAAAATGATTCCGGGAGCCTCTCAAATTGCTGATGTCACCTGTTATGATTTCGGAATGTACCCCGGGCCCCACGTTACCCCTGACCTAATGCTTACTCTATCGGAGAAGATCAAAGAGCTAATAAGTGAAAGCAAAATCGACGGCGTGGTAGTAACACACGGAACTGATACTTTGGAAGAGACAGCTTATTTTCTGGATCTTTCAATTGACACTGAAATTCCGATTGTTGTTACCGGCTCAATGAAAAATTCATCTGAACCCGATTGGGACGGACCCAAAAACCTAATTGACTCAATTCAGATAT
>JAUZPC010000475.1 GCA_030706105.1 Bacteroidota bacterium
AAAATAATAAGGCAACATATCGCTCCTCCGGAGCTCTTTAATCTTCCTTTTGCTTCAAATACTACTAATATGCCGCCCGTACCGGGCTCAATCTCCTTTGACTGATCGCCCATAATGCACTTTCGCTTTTTAGTGTACTTATCCATTTCCCCCCCTTCGTATAACAGCCACCTCCGGAGCTCTTTAATCTTCCTTTCGCTTCAAATAGCTACTAATATGCCGCCCGTACCGGGCTCAATCTCCTTTAGGCTGATCACCCAAAATGCAATTTCTCCTTTTGGTGTACTTATCAACTTTCTCCCCTTCGTATAACAGCCACTGAAAGGGTGATATTATGATTTCTTTGTAATTAAAAATTCAATAGTTTACCTGGCGCGGCCTGTCCGCCTTTGGCGCGGCCACATGCTTTCAGGGTTTCATGTTGGCATTCTTTTCCAATAAACGTTAACTTATTGCGAAACCATTACTTATTTCTTTTCAAATTTATATAAGGTTATAAACTGAAAGCTCTTTTTGTCCACAAATTTATAATTTAATTTTGCAAGATATGCGTTAAAATTTTCATAGTCATCATAGCGGTACAGAAACCAGACAGTTTTAACCTGCCTTAATGCAAAGTGGGCTGCAAGTCTGTAGGGGGCAAACTCGGTTTTTATTCCTTTTACCATTGCCCCGCGTCTGGGAAAATAATAATCAAACAGAAAAGTTTTGCAATCATCAGGATATATTAATACTTCATCAGTTGAAATATTAATATTTTGGGCAATATATGCTGTTGCTTCCCGCCATTCTTCTGTCCTGTCTTCATTAAAATATTTTATATTAATTGAAAAAAGAATTACAAATGCTAAAACAGTGGGATAAAGCAAATAATTGATTTTAATTTTGCTTAAGGAATTACTGAAAAGTATTATTAGGGCTAAGTATCCTGAAATGCAATACTTGGGATAAAAGATAGGTGTCTTTACTACAGATATTATATATGGAATAAAAATTGGGAAAAGAAACCAAAATATTAGTAAAATATATATTTTTTCTCTGTGTAAATATTTAATCCGGATGCTTCTTTTTATAAGATAAAAAGCGGTAATTATACCAATAAACAGAAAAATAATAGCAGACAAAATTAAAGAAAAATCATTTTTAACAGGTCCGTTAAAAGTTTTTAGCGTGTCCAGCAGATCGGATAAACCGGGCCTTTCAATCCAAAAACCGTTGGAGACTGTGCTTATCTGGTTTAGAAGCACTAATGACCAAGGTATAAATAAAACAAACACTATAACAATATTCATTACTGTTATGCTTAGTCTGTTTTTTTCAATATCTTTATAATAAATAATAAGGAAAAGTATCTGGGCGGCAATTATAAAAAAACCGTAAACATGTGTATAAATTAATGCAAGGCTTGTAACTACATACAAAAAATTATTCAGTCTGTTTTTATCTCTTAGTATTGTAAGAAAATAATACATTGATGCAATTGTAAGGAATGCCAGCAGTGAGTAGCTTCTTGTCTCCTGAGAGTATTTTATCATGAAAGCTGAAATGCTTATCAAAAGGGAAGCAATAACAGCAGTCTTTCCATTTAAAAATTTCTTACAGAATAAATAAATGTAAACAATCAGCAGTTCTCCGAATAGCAGGGACATAAACCTTACTGCCGCTTCAGAAGAACCAAAAAGTTTTATCCAGTAATGCAGGAGATAAAAATAAAGCGGAGGATGAACATCGCTATATAGGAATTTTAACAGTCCCGGGATTGGCAGTTGTGCAATTTTTATTGATATACCTTCATCAAACCATAAACTCCTATAGCTTAATGTGGAATATCTTAGTACAAACCCCAAGATAAGCAGGCCTGCTATTATTATACTGTCTTTATATCGTCTAAAAGTGTTTTTAATGGTTGAACCCTGAATTTATTTCTAATTTGTGAAACTATCTTTAATAATAACAATTCCTATATACCTAAAAATACAAATTATTTATAATAAAAATATTATTTGTCTATTCTTGCGCGGCATTTTTTCCAAACGCATAAATTACCACACCCTTATAAGTCCGGCTGTCTGTTATGTTAAGTCTGATTTTTTTAAAATAATCGAATAACTTATAATTGTCATCCGTAGATGCAATCAACCAGAATTTCCCTGAATTTTCAAAATTTGCTGCTGATATTATATCTTTATTAAGCATATTTATTTTTTCATGGGTCAAAATCTTATTTACAGGATTCCTGAAATAATAGTCAAATGTAAATCTTTTATAATAACCGGGATCAACAATTATGGTTTCATCAGCTTTGCATTTGTTCTTTAAATAATTGCATGCTTCCCGCCATTGTTCTTTTGTTTCCCTGGTGCTGTAATATAAAGTATTTAATGAGGCGGCAGATAGAAATATTATTATTGCTAAAAGCCCTGCTCTTAATAAATTATTTGAAATTTTATTTATTCCGTATGATACCAGAATTAAAAAAGGAGCCGAAAATGCAATTGTGGATTTTATGTCAAACACAGAATGTGCTTTCTGAGAGACAATGAATAAAGATATTATCGGGAACAAAAACCATAGTAGTAACAATAAAACAGGTCTTGCAGCCTCAGATTTAATCGGTTTTCTTATGGCCGATTGTTCTTTTCCGCTTCCTT
>JAUZPC010000476.1 GCA_030706105.1 Bacteroidota bacterium
AACCATGGTTACAATTGAGCGGACGTCGATATCGCCGTTTGCGTACATATCGCTCAATAGGGTACACAGGCGCTCAAACTGGTCGGCCGCGCCGTTATCAACGGTTTTCGCCACCAATTTATTGATATGCTGTTTCGTAAAGGTAACGGAACGCAGGGAAACGTAGCGTTCGCGCTCCTCTTGCAGCTGCTCTTTAAGGGCGGGGTAAATACCAACCATACGGTTGAAGAAAAACAGCGGGTCAATATTTTGCTCGTCGTCCTTCTTGCGCTTTTTACGCGCCGCCTGAATGGCATCTTTCCTTTTCGGGCCCTCTATCGTTTCGATAAAATCGTTAACAACGCTTTCGGCTCCGGACGTACCATCGGTTTCAGGGTCAAAAAGCCACATGGAGATGTTTTTCCATGTATCATCGGGGCCTTCTTCCGTCATAGCGGCGGTGCGCAGTTCAAAGCGCTTTTTGTCATTGTCGTACGCTATGGCATAGGCGTTATCCTCACCGGTAAAAACAACAGTTCCTGCTTCCGGGGTTTTGTCGGAACGGACATAGCCCTGTGCCGTAAGAACCTCCCCGACTCTATCAGCCACAAGGTTAAATGCCTTCTGATCCAAATTCATCACTCCTGCTTACTTTGTAAAGGGACCTGTCCCCTGTATCTTTTAACTATGAGTAATTATTATACACCTATACCGATTATTTGTCACGACATCAATTAGCCTTTTTTGCAGGAGCTAAATAGTGTGGGTCAAAAGAAACAATAAACCTTATTTGAAGTCCTATGGTTACCATCTTATCGATTATACAAGGAAGCAATATATTGATAAATCGACATAACATTATTTTGGTTTTTACCATAATCCACAAGAGTAATGGGCACCGTTGATTTAGATTTTACGATAATTCTTGTTCCTCCATTCATTGGATCAAAAAAAGAAATCGTTATATCTTCACCCCATGAAGTAAAGCTGGCGCTGTTTGATAAATGAATAATATAATTTTGCCGGTCAACAAAGGTCACTTTTATGTTGGCAATGGAAGGTAAAGAGGATAAGTAATTAAAAACGCTGATTATTGGAGCGGTAAGCATAAAATCCATCTGCTTTTCACATGCCATATAATCTACACTTTCCTGCAATTATTGAATTTTCTATCTTGCATATTTAGTATGGAATGTTTCGTCACTGGACGCCAGATAAATAATTCCCTCAATAAAGCCGATAATTGCCGGAATATAAGTCCAGCAAAACACCAGGTATAATATACCTAATCCCGGTTTGCCTAAATAAAACTTATGTACGCCTATACCGCCAAGAAAAATAGCAAGCAACCCTGCTGTGGTTTTACTCTTATTTGAGTTATAGGTACCCGTTGGATATTGCGGCTGTCCATATTGCGGCTGTCCATATTGTGGTGGGGCATATTGCGGCGGTGCATATTGCGGCGGAGCATAGGGAGGCTGCTGAGGCGGAGCATACTGCGGCTGGGCTGGCCTCTCTATTGCAAATTTTTCACCGCAATATTTACATTCTGATTCATCTGGTGCAATAGGCGCTCCACAAGAGGGACAATTTTTTGTGTTCATAAGGAAACTCCCCTTAAGCTTTATTTTACTATTAATTTTTCTCTGTTAACGAGAAGCTGACGCGTGTTTTCCATCATTTTCTGTATTGAATTCAAGGCCTTTTCATCCAAATTTGATGTAATGCTTGCCAATACTATTTGCAAGTTGCTTATTATCATGCTTTCAACTTCTGCCACAGCAGGATTATTGACAACTCTACCAAATGGAGTCGAAGCGTTCATTCTTTCCCTTAACTCATAAAATGAGTTATCGATAGCTTCATTTCTTATCTCCATTGCATTGATTTCGGTTTCGATTTTCATTAATTGCAAATTAATGAATGTTTTATTTGTCTGCTCATTTTTAGTGTTTTGTATATTTGCAGAAGCTCGTTTTGAAAATGACACAAAGATTGAAAGCAAAATAACAAATAGAGCCAATAAAATAAGTTCCCAGACTATGTAAGTAACAATGCTGCCCACAATTAATAATACTGAAACAACATTCGATATAAGCGCATAAAGAATAAACAAAATAATAACGGATGCTGAGTAGGGAATCCCTACTTTGTCAAATATTAGGTGCGAACAGACACATGCCACGTTCAAAAGTGCAAGACCTGAAAGCAAAAACAGCAGCATAAAAGCCGATTTTTCAGGCATTAGAACCGTAAATAGTGCAAATGTATTAAAGAAAGCAATGATCACCGCAACATCAAAGATCAGACATCCAAAAAATCTTAAAATTGTAGCTAACGATAATTTGTTATTCAAATTCAACCCTCCAATGTTGTCCCGCATTCAGAGCAGAACTTTGTTCCGGGGGTGTTTGCTTTTCCGCAATTGGAGCAGATTTTTTTCCCGAGCGGGATTCCACAATTGGGGCAAAATTTCATGTTTTCGTCCACCAGTTCTTTGCACGAATAACATTCGATTTTACCACTTAGAATTTTCTCACCGCAGGAGGAACAGAACTTTGAACCCTCTGCAATCTTTGCTCCGCATTTATTACAGGTTATATCCATGGCCGGAGTGTTTACAATAGACCCGGCGGCTTTTGTAAATGTATTACCGACGGCT
>JAUZPC010000477.1 GCA_030706105.1 Bacteroidota bacterium
GCAGGGAATTACAAAGCTGCAATAATTGAATACACAAAGGCAATTACTCTTAATCCAAATTATGCGGATGCTTATAATGACAGAGGGTATGCTTTTTTTGATGTTAAGGATTACAAGAGCGCAATGGCTGATTTCAACAAAGTAATTGAGTTAAATCCAGGATATGTTTTATCCTATTATAACCGCGGACTAATATATTTTATATTAAAGAACTATGATCTGGCATTAAGGGATTTTGATAATGTTATTGAGCTTAATCCGACTTTTGCTATGGCTTATAATAATAGAGGTGCCGCTAAATATAATTTGGGTGACAAAAATGGCGCTTGCATGGATTGGCAAAAAGCTGGAGACCTTGGCACTAAATCAGGGTATGAGAACATTAAGAAATACTGCAAATAGAAATGATGAAAATATGAAGAATTTAAAAATTCTGAACACTTTAAGAGTCAATTAATGTGCTCTGGGGTGTTGACGATAATAATAAAAATTTGTATTTTGTCAACAGCATTAAGAATAGGTGTACAAAATGTTCAGTAATAGACTTAAAGTGGCCAGAAAAATGGCAGGTCTTTCATTAGAGCAATTAGCAGAAAGAGTTGGCGGCATAACCAAACAAAGTTTGTGCAATTATGAGAATGGCACCAGGAAACCTGATAGTACTTTTCTAATCAAAATTTCAAATGTATTGAAAGTAAAACCTGATTTCTTTTTTAGAGAGAATAATGTAAACTTGCAGTCGTTTGAATATCGAAAAAAATCCAGTAAGCTCAGTCAAAAAGAAAAAAATATGATTGAAGAAAAGGTTAGGGATTTGCTGGAAAGGTATCTGGAATTAGAAAACCTGCTCGGTGATTTTCCTAGATTTGAAAATCCTTTAATGAACGATTCATATAAAGATATTGAGCAAGCTGTAATATTGCTGCGCAGTAAATGGAATTTAGGTAATAGTCCAATTAAAAACTTGATTGAAACTCTTGAAGAGAATGGAGTGAGGATTCTTGAGATAGATGATGATAATGACTTTGACGGTTTGGCTGTTTGGGATGGCATTTGCCCTAATATTGTAATAAATAGCAATAAAAATGATATTGTAAGACGAAGAATGACTGTTGCACATGAACTTGGACATCTGCTTTTCATACTCCCAGACAATATGACTGTTAAAGAAAAAGAAAATCTTTGTTTCAGGTTTGCCGGTGAATTCCTTATTCCAAGAAACGTCTTGATTCAAGAATTAGGTGAGCACAGGTCCAGCCTTACTGAAAATGAACTGTCGCACATAAAGAATGAATATGGCATTTCAATTCAAGGTATCATAAGGCATGCTTATAATATTGGTATCATAAGCAAATCAATGTATATCAATTTTTGCATCAAAGTTAGAAAAAATGGATGGGAGAAATATGAATTTGGTGAGTATTCAGGGAATGAATCTCCGGTTAGAAATGCAAATATGCTTTTTCGGGCAGTTTCCGAATCCATAATAAGCAGCAGTAAGGCGGCAAGTATCGCCAATATTAGTGAATCTGAATTCCTGAAAGCAATGAAAATTCTGTTATGAAATTAATTGTTAGTGATACAAATATATTTATTGATTTAATAACAATTAATTTATTAGATACTTTTTTAAATTTACCTACGAAATTCATACTACGGATTTTGTATTGGAGGAGCTTCATGAAGATCAAAAGGCAGTATTACAATCCAAAATAGCAAGTAATCAAATAATACTGGAAAGGCTAGACGGCAACGAATTAGGAAATGTTACAAGCATCCTAAGCCAGACAAAATCTTTATCATTAGTAGACTGCAGTGTATATTATTTTTCTTCCAAATTAAAGGCCACATTGCTAACTGGTGATAGTGCTTTAAGAAAGTTTGCAGAAAATAAGAAATTAGAAGTAAGGGGTATACTCTGGATCTTTGATGAATTTCAAGCGAAGGGATTAGTTAACGGCACAATGCTGGCTGAAAAGCTGCAATTTCTTACAACAATTAATACCCGTCTGCCTAAAACTGAATGCGAGAAAAGAATCGAATTATGGAAATAACTTGTCCTTTTATCCAAACAGAATCATATTGTCCTGTGAATTTATTTTAGGCCGGCTTCTTTCTTGAGGATTTCTTAATGTGTAAATATATGCCCTGAATTGATCTCTGATTTCGGCATAAAGGTGTAGTTACTGATGAAGAAGGAAGGAAGAGTCTTAATTGCAGAGGCGTTCTTCTGAACGCCTCTACGGAATAATTTCTGTTCTATATATTCAGAGTCCACACCCTGTATTTCTTGTATAATTCTCCGCTCATTGCTTCCGCACCGCGGTTCATCATTTCGTTATCTTCAAGTATCCAGCTTGCTTCGCCTAAATCAATGCCCAGTTCATGTGCACGTGTAACTATTTCATAATAGAATACGGCATCTAATCCTTTTTTCTGAAATTCCGGAATTAAACCCAATGTTATAATCCGGCACCAGGTCATCTTTTTCTTCTGGGTGTATAATTTAAGGAAATTGAATGGAAGCAGCTTTCCATTCATTGATTTGAATACCTGGTTGTAATCAAGAATAACTAAAGCAAAACCTACAACCTTACCATCTATTTCTCCAAAAAGTACAATGGAGGGCTCTACA